>NZ_JBFUIB010000188.1:0-6750 GCF_056402095.1 Peribacillus sp. P4_C12 | reverse complement strand
ACCTAATATAGAGGCACGCCCAATTTCGGCAGCACTAATTCCATAAGCCTCGGCTGCTTGAGCTATAATTGGAAGAACTCCAAAATAAAAAGCATTATTTGACATAAAAAAGGTAAACGGAGCGCTTAAAAATGCTACTATTACTGGTAAGTAAGGTCCTAATGCATCCGGAATTAATGAAACTAATGTATTAGCCATTGCATCAATCATTTCCGTTCCTGACATAATTCCTGTAAAAATCCCTGCCGCAATAACAATTGAAACTACTGCTACTGCATTKCTAGCATGGGAAGAGATACGTTTTTGTTGATCCTTTACAAGTGGATAATTCACCAACAAAGCAATTGCAAAAGCAACCATAAACAAAATCATAAGCGACATAAAATCCATTATTAAACAAACCATTAGTACCAAGGTTAATAGAAAGTTGAACCACACTAGTTTAGGGCGACGATAATCTATTTGCTCTATTGTTGCTGCCAACTCTAATTTGGTATCTTGTTGAGTGGAATATTGTATTTCCATTATTCCTAATCTCTTCCGTTCTCTTTTGCCTAAAGTAAATGCTACAAAAAGTACCCATAGAAGACCAAAGCCCATTACAGGAATGAGTGGAATGAACAATTCAGAAGCCTCTATATTTAATGAACTCATTGCCATTGCAGAAGCCCCGCCCCATGGTGTCATATTCATTACGCCCATTGATAACATGGCCACTGCTGCTAGTATTAGCGGGTTCATATTAAGCCGTTTATAAAGCGGTAATAATGACGACACAGTAATCATATATGTAGTGGTCCCATCTCCGTCTAAGGCAACGAGCATAGAGAGGACCGCTGTACCCACAACTATTTTTAAAGGGTCTCCCTTTACCACTTTCAATATTTGAGCAATAAGAGGGTCGAATAATCCTGAATCGATCATAAGTCCAAAGTATAAGATGGCAAAAAATATCATAATGGCTGTAGGGGCTATATCTTTCACTCCCTCCACCATCATAGGTCCCATTCCTTTAGCAAAACCACCAATTAACCCAAATACTATGGGTACAAGCATAAGGGCCACAAGTGGAGTAAGTCGTTTAGTCATAATTAAATACATAAAAACTGCAACCATAGAAAATCCCAAAAAAGATAGCATTAGTGTATATCCTCCTTTATAGTTGATAACTCTTTCAAAAAAAAATAAAAATGTACTCTTTTTTTAAAACGCAAGATGACTTTTTCTACTTAATTAGTACATCATTCTTTTTAAATCCGAGTGAATAAATGTAAATTTGTAAAATGAAAAATAATGAGTATTAAGTACAATCATCTAGCTTGAAAGCGCTTCCTAATAAGAAGATTATCATTGATAATTTTTTATGAATATAAAAGATAAATAAGTTTACTATCTTTTATAAAGATAGTTTTTTTTATTTTTTTCATGAAACGGTTTATGATTTGTTTTCTGATGGTTTCTAAAAGTAAAATAAATAACTAACGCATATTTTGAATACAAAAAAAACGAGTAATAGATCACTTATAGTCATCCATTACTCGAGTTATAATTCGTAGTATCTATTCTTTTGTGATTTTCAATTTATATTTTCTTTCTGGACGACCAACGGTTCCATAAGTGATTTCAATCTCCATTTCATCACAAGAAACTAAGTACTCTAAATATCTCCGCATCGTTGAATAACTAATGCCAACCATTTGTCCAAGTTCATCTGCATTTAAACTACCCGTTATCTCTTGAATTTTATTTCTGACTATCTTTAAGGTATGCTTATCGATCCCTTTTGGAAAATTTTCTATGTTAATTTCTTCTTTTTTGTTCTGCTTATTGTTTCTTCCAAAAAAGAAGTCCACTTTATCTTGATCAATTAATTTATCGCTATGGAGGTGGATTCTCGTAAGCTCGTACTGCTTAAGTGTAGATAAAAATTTGTCAATGATAATAGGTTTGATTAAATAACCAAATGCACCCCCTCGAATAGCTTCACTTACTGTTTCAGTATCATTTGCAGCTGTGATAAGAATGACATCAATTCCTCGATACTTCTTTCTAATTTCCCTAAGAAGCTCGACCCCATTGATGTCCGGTAAAAAAACATCTAACAAAATTAATTCCGGGGTAAAAATTTGTAATAACTCTAATGCTTGTTCTCCTGAACTTGCTGTGGCAATTACACTAAAATGGTCTAATTTACGAGTGAATTGCTCGTATATCTTTACTGCAACTTCATCATCTTCCACAATCATAACCGTAATAGGGCTTTTTAGACATAATCACTCTTCCTTTTTCAACGATGTTCTCTTAGGTATCACGATTGTAAATCTTGCCCCTCCTAAAGGGCTGTTATCGATATAAATTTCACCATTAAATAAAGCAATTGAACTTTTTACAATGGCTAAGCCAATCCCATGGTTTTCTCCATTCTTAGTTGTGTATCCGTCTATAAAAATAGTAGATGCCATTTCTTTTTGTACTCCTGCTCCATTATCTTCAACGTCAAAAATAATATCTTTCCCTAAGTCAGTAAATGAAACTTTAACCTGACCGTTCATTCCATTCTTTACCCTAGCAGCTTCTAATGCGTTGTCAATAATATTCCCTATAATAGGGACTAAGTTTTTAGAATCTTCAATAGTTAAAACACTCGTTAAGTTGCTTTCATGTTCAAAATGTAGACTCACTTTTAATTCTTTGGAACGATTGACCTTACCAAGCAAACATGCAGCTATTAATGGATCTTTTACTGATGATACAAGGAAAGAAATTATATCTTGCCGTTCCTTTACCTCTGATGAGATTATTTCCCTTGCTCTATCGTATTGCTTTAAGATTAATAATCCGTAAATTGTGTTTAATTTGTTAAGAAATTCATGATTTTGTGCTCTCATATTCTCCGAAAAAGTTTTAATCTTTGAAACTTCAGTAGTTAACTGTTCAATTTCGGATATCGTCCTAATTGTTAATACGATCCCTTTTACTTCATTTTGTTTTAAGATAGGAGATAAGTCCAAAATATAGAGCTGATGGCCAAGTAATAAGTTTTTATTAGCAAGACCTGCTTTTTTATTAATTACCTCTTTAATGAGTTCATTTAAATGCTCGTTTTTAATTATCCCACCGACTACTAGCGAATGATCACGAAATAATTCACGTGCTCTTTTATTCATTGAAGTAACTCGTTCTTCAATGTTAACAGTAACTGTTGCGTCCCGAATGGATTCAAGTGTTGCCTCTTTTTCTCTAAAAAGATAGGAGATTTCTTCGGGCTCGAGCCCGAAAATAAGTTTTTTAACGCGTCGAGCAATAAATATAGCCCCCATCACTCCGAATATAAGTGGGATCAAGGATAATTTTATAAACTTCACCCTATACTCAAACACCTGTTTTTCTATATTATTCACTAAAAATCCTACGGAAGAAACGCCAATAACCTCTCCCTTATTATTCCATATAGGGGTCTTTGCTTTAATTGCAGGACCTGAAATCCCATTACCCTTATAAATAACGGACTCGTGTCTTTTGAGCGTAGCATCATTGCTTGTTGCGGTATGTTTACCGATGTAATTAGGATTAGGATGTGAGTAGCGTATTCCATTCAAATTAGCAACAGTAACATAATCTGCTCCAGTCGTTTTACGAATATGTTCTGCAACAGCCTGAATCTTTTCTGAAGGATACCGTTCATCAAAAGCCTGGATAATCGTATTATTATTAGCAGTTAATTCTGCAACGGTCATCGCCTCTTGACCTATGTAATGCTCTATTATTTCATCAATCATTCCAGAAAAAAGTGTGCTTACAAGAAATGTACTAATAAACACAACAAATGTAATGAGCAAAGTCAGCTGAGTTAACAGATTTATTCGAATTTTCTTAGCGATTATATACATAGAAGCACCTCATATTTATTTACATTTAAAATTTAAACCTAATAACTCATTGAAAGATTGTATAAACAAGAATATCATTGCCATAAAAAAAGCGAAACCCTTTGTCATTCAAGGCTTCACTTGTCATTTAATATCTATCCTTGTGTTTTTCCTTTACACATTTTCATAGCTTTTCAAGAGGATATATCAAGATTTCTTTAATCCTGAGATTTTATTCAGGACTTGAGTCAATTATTGAACGATAAGATTATCAACAATGGTCTGAGCGTTAAAAATAGCTTACCGGATGCTATTTACTACAAGACAAAAAGAGCAATCTTAAGATTACTCTCTCTTTTGTTTATGAGTTTTTATATTCTATTTGCAAACTGAGTTTGTATATAAATCTATTCATTTCATAAAAAGATTGGCTCTCATTACCTCTAATATACGTCTGCTTTGTAAATAATCTTGTTCCCGTTCTTGTTCAACCTTTATACGTTGCTCCAGTTTTTGAGCATATTGTGCATAACCGATCCCATGAGCCCGAAACATAGCTTTTTCCATTGCCAACGTGTACGTTAAATCGAGAAAATTAATGAAGAATCAATCCTTTCTATATTTAATATCGTACACATCCTATCATTGAATGAGAAAACATGCAAAACTGCTCTGGACCTATATTTACTGATAATCGGGCTTCTGAACGATTGGTCTTCATTCAGTGCATGTAAACGCCATATCCCTCCATTTCCCTTTATTTCCCTTTTCTGCATCATATATTTTTTTACATTCTTTTCTTCATCATTTAATAGGAGTGACTTAATAAAATCTTAAAAGTATGGTCTTCAAAGTGATGAGTAAAAATGTATATTTCCTCTATATTTGATATCGATACCGGTCTAAAAAGCTCATTAAGTAAAACGTTCTAACATTATAATACGAACCACCCCTTAGCCTACAAAAGAGAGAATCTGCATCATAAATTGATCAAGATATATTTTAACTGCTTAATAAATGTAAAGAAGGATATGTATAACAATCTTATTACTTTAAATTGACTGAATTTTCATGTTTGTACTAATAGTTAGTGAATGAACAAGAAAAAGAATATATACTTGAAGACAGAGAACTTGTCGAAACCGCTAAAGTTAGAGTGTTCCATATCAGGTTGGATGAACTTGTGGAGAAATCTAGGAGCATTTGTCTCACCGTTATTATGTGGATGGTTAGCAGAAATTTTGGGTTGGCATATCACATTAGGAGTAACTGTAATCCTTGTGTTTTTGCAGCTATCTTATGGTTGTTTGTGAAACCAGTTACTTCATTATTTAATAGTATTGAGGAGTGAATAATATGAATTATTTAGTATTTCAGATGGGTTTAGAAGTTGGGAATCCAAAAGAGAATAGGAAAATCATTGAACGCTGGTTAGAAGCTAACTATAGTGATGATTTGGATGTTGTAGTACTTCCTGAAATGTGGTCTACGGGTTATGCGTTAGAAGAATTGAAAGAAATCTGCAAAGAGGATGGTAATCGATCGATTGAATTTTTACAATCACTGGGTAAGAGGTTTAATGTAAACTTGGTAGGTGGCTCGATTGCCGTATTAGACGGTAAAGATATCTTTAATCGTGCGGTTATTGTAAATCGAATGGGTGAGATTGTTCACACATATGACAAGATGCACCTTGTTCCGATGTTAGATGAGCCCAAGTTTTTAACGGGCGGTCATAATCAAGTTAAAGTATTCGAACTTGAAGGTGTGAAGATGGGGATTATTATTTGTTACGATTTACGATTCCCTGAAATTATTCGTGACTTAGCATTACAAGGTATTCAAGTATTACATATCGTAGCAGAATGGCCACTCGCAAGGGAAACACATTGGAATATATTACTTCGTGCGCGTGCAATTGAGAACCAAATGTATGTTGTTGCATCAAATGTGGTGGGAACAAAGTTAGGAGTRGAATTCGCAGGTTCCTCACAAATTGTAGATCCCTGGGGAGACGTTGTTCAGAAATTAAATCAAGAAGTTGGTGAATTAAAGGCCACTTTAGATTTAGAGAAAGTACCGCAAATAAGAAAAGAAGTTCCTATATTCGATTCCAGAGTACCAGAGAAGTATAGAAAGTTATAAAGTAGACGCTACTTCAGAGTTCAAACTTTGAAGTAGCTTTTTAGGTTTAATAATAGTTCTAAGCAGCTTGTAAGACCTAGAGTTTTATTTTCATGGTAGTTCAATATACAAAAAATTCACAAAAAAAACCCCTTAGTTACTCCCAGAGGGTTTGTATTTCTTTGCATGCGAGTTCCTAAACTAATATGCAATGAAATTAGAATCATATACATACCTGTTCTCTATCTGTAAGGCTAGCTAAACTCCTTTAAAACTTTTTTTATTTTTTCTAATTTCTGATGATTTAGTTTCAGCATTCCATGCCCTTCTTGAGTCTTTGGTTTCCCCAGCGAAACTGTATTATTTAAGAGTTCATTAAATTCTTCTAACTCTGTTAATCTTCGGCCAAGTTTTGTTTCAAATTTATTTATTAAAAGCGCAACAGCCCCTGACACATGTGGGGCAGCCATGGATGTACCTGATAAGACAGCAAATTGGTTACCAGGAAAGGTTGATACAACTTTTTCTCCTGGGGCCACTAAATCCACTTCACCATTAGAATTACTAAATCTAGAAATCCGTTCACGCCGGTTAACTGAGCCTACTGCCACAACTTCCGGGTATGCAGCTGGATAACTGTACTCGTTTGTTTCGGCCTTTCCATCACCTTCATTTCCTGCGGCACACACGACCATTATATTAGATTGAACGGCGTTTATAATCGACGAATGTAAGGCCGGGTCATCATCCGGTCCCC
>NZ_JBFUIB010000187.1:0-6759 GCF_056402095.1 Peribacillus sp. P4_C12 | reverse complement strand
GACCAGAGGTTTCGAATGCCCTGGACAAGCTGAATACCGGAGTCACCTACCTGATAGGCGAGCTAACAGAAACGTTGGATAACGCTTCTAAAGAAGAACAACCTGAAACGGAACAAGTGAAAAAACCAACATTGGAAGCACCCGCTGAGGCCTCCTTTTCAGTCCGTAATGTCGAAATTGGCGACACTAAGGCTGCTGTTGAAAAACTGGCTGGTGAAGCAAAGCGGCAAACCCGGAATGAATATGGCGTAGACTGGTTCGCTTATCACGAAAATTATCAAAACTTCTTCATGGTTGCCTACGATACGGACGATAAAGTTGTTGGATTATATACGAACCAAGATTTAATCTCCTCAAAACAAGGAATTAAACGCGGCACGCCTAAAGAAGCAGTGACTGAAAAATTAGGAGATCCTATAACAAAACTCCTTAAAGGAAACGTCTATTACCAGATTCGAAGCGATGGCGAATACGATATGTTTGAAATGGATAAGAGCTATGTGACTATCTTCTATGACAAACATGAGAAAAATACAGTTACATCAATCCAAATTATCGACGCAAAATTGGAAAAACAAAAGAATGCCTATTTTGCAGAAGCCAGTCCGGAGTTAAAGAACGGCTTTGAATATCAACTATTTGACCTGACTAATGCATCAAGGGTCAACCATGATCTCTCGGTCCTTTCTTGGGATAAACAAGTGAAAGTGACCGCTCAGGATCACAGTGCCGATATGGCAGTGAATCATTACTTCAACCATAATAACCTTGAAGGAGAATCCCCCTTTGACCGAATGGAAGATGACAAAATCACTTTTCGAATGGCTGGGGAAAACCTCGCAGCCGGTCAGAACAGCAGTATCTTTGCTCATGAAGGGTTAATGAACTCCATCGGACACAGGGAAAATAAATTACAAAAAGATTTTGAATCTCTCGGGGTCGGCGTCGCCTTTGAAGATAATGCAAAACCGTATTATACAGAAAATTATTTAACGAAGTAATAACAAAAAGCCGTTTCTGGAGAAATCCCGCACGGCTTTTTTTGATTCTATCCTCCTGATTTTAAAAGAATCTCAACACCGTCCTAGAGTTATCTTCTTTACTTTATAGTTGTTTTTGTTTTTATAATATTCAGTTTATTTTACTTGACTGGAACTTTAACACTATAAGATAATACTTAAGAGTAATATAATGACAAATTAAACGTTGGGGTAACCGATTTATGATTAAAAGAGGTAGAAAAAAGGGTGCCAACGGTGAACAGAGTCGAGCTTTACTACTCTTCATCGCGGCAGATGAGTTTGCTCGGAAGGGTTATTTTGAAACAAAAGTTAGTACAATCGTTCATAGAGCAAATTTAAGTCAGCCTACTTTTTATCTGTATTTTGAAAGTAAAGAGGCCATTTTTAAGGAGTTAGTTAAGAAATTCCGATATGAATTATTTAATCTTACTATACAAAGCCGGCTTGAAACTAGGCTTGATTTAAACGCTATTCCCCTCAAAATCACCCAAGGATTAGCCGCGATATTTCGTTTCTTTGCTGAAAATCAAAGTTTAACTCGAATTGGTTTTTTTCTCTCTCAAGAGGCTGAAGAAATAAAGAAGGAGTTAGCGGCACAAATAAAAGAAAACCTGATATATGAACAACAAAATGGCTATTTCCATCCAGATGCTAACATGTTGATTATAGCTGAAAGCTTGGTCGGAATTATTGAACGTTTAACCATAACTCAAATTTTTGAAGAAAACATTCAGCCTGAAATATTAGCGAATGAAATTGTACACCTTTTGTTGGACGGATTGTTAGTTAAGACCTAATAATTCATTTTACTTTTCTAACTATTATTCCTCTGCGAAATTTAAAATATAGTTGATAGGGAGTATTATTATGAATTCTTTAAAGCAATCGCAGCAGGAACCGCTCGAAAGAATGTGGATTGCACTTATGATTGAAGCCAAACAAAGCGGAATAACAAAAGAACAGGTCAGAAAATTTATTAGACAGCATCAAATGAATAATGCTTTCGAAACAGATTTACAGCCGCAAATGGACTCAATGGAAGATTAGTTATTAGGAATAATAATTTCAAAACGAATAAAAGATGGACTCCATATGGAAGTCCATCTTTTATCTGAAAATCTAATTAATTTGTACTTCATCTATATTATTGATAATCATTGGTCAAAAGCTCCATACTAAACCTTAAACCCCATTAAACAAGGATGTGAGTTTAGATGGACTTTTTTCACGGCCAAGAAGCACTTACTATAATTCAGTGGATCTTAAGGGCCATTGTGTCTTACTTCTTTTTACTTTTTGCAGCTAAAATAATGGGGCAACGAGCTATTTCTCAGTTAAGATTACTTGATTTTTTAATAGCATTAATTATTGGAAACATCCTTGCCCATCCTTTATCTGATGAACAGTTAGGTCTAAAGGGACCATTGATAACGACAGCCGTATTAGTACTTTTATATATTTTTTGCGTTTTTTTGAGCCTAAAGTGGGGAAAACTTCGAAGTTTTTTTGAAAACTCTCCTTTTCCCCTTATAGAAAATGGGCAAATTGTTTATAAAAGCTTAGCCAAAGCCAGAATCTCTATCGATTTTTTATTATCTGAATTAAGAAAAGAAAAAATTGAAGATATTCAAAAAGTTGCGCTTGCATTATGGGAACCAGATGGTACAATTTCATTTTTTTTAAACCCTCAATATGAAGCCGTAACCCCTGCCGATTTAGAACTAGTAACAAAAACCTTTTCTTTTCCGAGAACGATTATTAAAGAGGGAAAAATTGATTTTAGTGAATTAACCCGCATTGGTAAAGACGAAGAATGGCTTAAAAACCGAATAAAAACTGCATACAGTGAGGAAGTATATGATATTTTATTAGCAACCATTGATAATAACGATTCAGTGAAAATCTTTTTATACAAATAGATTTTGAAGCTAAACCATATAAGTCCTCTTAGCTATGCCTTTATTTAATACGATTTACTTTTACTTAAAGAAGAGAGTAGTTTTATACCCTGAATATGTTAAAGGCCACCAAATTGGTGGCCTTCTTAGGACAAGATTACCCCTGTTTATACATAGAGAAAACTTCCCTCTGCTTCTACCAAAGTAGTGTATTTAAGAACTTATACACATCCTCATAAACCTGCTCACGCTCTTTGCCTAATGTGATTATATGGCCAGAGTTTTCGTACCATATCAAGTGTTTATGCTGCGTATCGACTTCACTGAAAACCGCTGTAGCACTGTTCGTATAGTCCGGATCATCCAAGCGCCCTTGTAAAACAAGAGTTGGTGATGTGATTAAATCTAAATTTTCACCAGTCTCATTTATTATATTCACCACATCTTTCAGTTGAGTCATAGGCTCTTCTTCCAACAGCTTCACTTCGGCAGCAATTTGGTCTGCATCTTTGCCTTCAAACTTCTTATAAGCCTGTGCATAATTGAGCAAGCGGTTTTTTTGTCGATCGATACTTTTTCCTTGCGTCGGAGCGCACATTGAAACCACCCCTATCACAGGAAGTTCAATTCCTACTTTTAATGAGAACACTCCTCCTAAAGAAATTCCTACAACAGCAATTTCCTCGTAGCCTTCATCTTTAAGGAATTGATAACCATCCACTACGTCTTTCCACCATTCCTTTGGACCTGTTTTAGCAAGTTCCTCGGCTGATACTCCGTGCCCTCTATAAAGAGGTCCGTGACAGGTATAGTCGCGATCATTCAGGTATTTCCCTAATTTTTTCATATCTCCCGTACTTCCGGTAAACCCGTGAAGTAAAAGAACAGCTCTATTTCCACCTCTGTATGTGAATGACTCAGGTGCTTTCACTTTCATCTATCTAGGACCTTCTTTCTGCTCTTGTTGATAAATAGAATCTAAATGATTTTCAAAAAAAAATCAATTAATACCCCTTGAGTGGGATTTCTTCTATCCTATTCCGTATTTTCATTAAAACAGATAAATCAAGTATATAGTATCCTTACCACACTCTTTACAACTCATCCGTTCAGAAGCACATTTTACTATGATTGATTTTATTTAGCAATCGTCATTTAACCATTTTTTTTTAAAAAAGTAAAATATACCTTGTAATACGATGTACATCGTATTACACTAAAGCAAATGAAAAAAGAAGGTGATTTTTTGGATAAAGAATTGATGAAGGGAAGTATTGACCTCCTCCTGCTTTCACTTCTTTCACAAAAAGAGCTGTATGGCTATGAAATGACGAAGATTCTAAGGCAAATGAGCGAGGGGCAATACGAAATCAGTGAAGGCACCCTATACCCGGCTCTTAAGCGTCTAGAAAGAAAGGAATTTATAGAAGGGTATTGGAAAGAGTCCGAGTCCGGACGCAGGAAATATTATCGTATCACAGACAGCGGCCAAACCGAGCTTGAACGTAAACGCAGCAGCTTTACCTTCCTTGAAAATTTAGTTCGGAAAAGCGCAGAGGATTTCTGATGAAAACAGCATTTGAAAGGTATGTAAAAAAAATAGTCAACCAAACCGATTGTACCAAGGAAGAAAAAGAAGATATGTTTGAAGAACTGCTTCTCCATCTGGAGTTGAGCCGGGATGATTTAATAAAGCAGGGGAAGACCCCAAAAGAAGCCGAGAAAATGGCATTAATCCTTTTTGGCGACGAATGGGAAATCGGCAGTCAAATTCAGCAGGCCATTTTTCCATACCGAAAAGAGCTTATGCTGACTTTATCCATTGTTTCAATTCTTTTTACGTTTTCGGTGTATGCGCTGCAACTATTCCAAGAAGGAGATGCCTACATCGGCTGGCTTCTTTTTTCGATACTGACTAGTGCAACTATACTCTCACTTACACTTAACCTCCTAGTCTCTATCAACCGGAAAATCATGGTCAACACCGTGTTAGTGACCCATGCCCTTGTCTATATATATGGATGGGGAATCGCGTCCGACCTTGACTTTACATTATTTCCTTTATTCAGCCTGATTATGGCAGCGATTCTCCTACTATCCCTTTACCTCATTTACAAAACAGCCTTGGTTCTTCCAGGATATAGTGGAAATAATTTGAAAAAAGCAAAAATTCTGCACATTTTCAATATTACACTCGGCATCTTGTTTTTGTCAGTTACCTTATTTTTCTTATATGCTTTTTTAATCTTCTCAAGTGAAGTCCAGCCGTTTATGCTATTATTTTTCATCCCGACTGTCTTATGGATTTCGTTATATATCCTACAGATTAAACTGTTAAAAAAGAAGCCTACGGCATCAAATATATGTGCTGTTCTACAGGTATTACTTGTTCTAGCAATTATTTTTACGATGATGATACTCTACCGTTAAGGAGTCCTTCAAATGAAAAAGAAGCACATCTATCTCATTCTGACCACGCTTGCGATTGTGACTGTCCTGCTTGTCATCGCCGGCTTGGTCTTTAAAAAAGAAGAAAATGAAAAGCAGCAGGGCTTAACCAATCAATACGACGTATCCACTCAAGGTACAATTGCATACGTCACACACTTTAAGGGAAAACCACAATTAAAACTCTATAATCCTACATTATCCGTTGAAGAAAAAGTCCTTGAATTGAGCAACGATGAACAAATCCTCGACCCGACTTATTCCTACAATGGAAATATGCTTGCCTTTATTGTAGCTAAAAAAAACCAAGAAGAAGATTCAACTAGTTCCATTCAGCTTCTTGATTTGAAATCACAGAAAATCAGTGAATTATTCAAAGCAGACTTCCTGATCACAGAACTCGATTTCACAAAAAGCGGCCGCTCTCTCTTTTATATTGGAGCCGGTTCGTTTAAAAACTATTCGCCGATCACGGGTCCCCGTCCTCACGATCTCGATATTTATGAATTTGATATAGAAAAAAAAGAGTCCACCCAACTGACCTCTTTTAAGAAATATGGTCTTAGTTCCCTAAATGTCACCACTGATGGAAAAGCCGCTTATTATCAAACCGATGATGATGCGGATGCTAAAACGGCTGATGAGATTTTCGAAACGCATCAACGGATTTTCAAAGTGAAATTTGACCAAACAGGTATCGAAACCGTCACAGACTCTAAACGTGATGTCGATATTTTTGATTTCACAATTACCCCGGATGAAAAAACGATGATTTTCCAGTCCATCTCCAACGAGCAATCAGGTAGTACCTATATTTATGAGCTTTATAGCTATGACCTCAAAACCAAGACCGAAAAGCAGCTGACCCATCTTCAAGAATACACAGATCGCCCAGTCATCAGCAGCGATACAAAAACGGTCTATTTTATGGTAGATAAGAAATTCGGCAAAAGCGATCCACAGTATCACCTATATAAAGTGGGGATTGATGGAGACAACCCGGAAGAAATTTTGTTACCTAATTAATAAGAAAGGCTTCCGACACCAATTATTGACGGTGCCGGAAGCTTTTTTTATGGGGTTACTCGTGAGTTTGGCTGTTTACTCGTGAATTATCACGATTTACTCGTGAGTTTCTGGCTTACTCGTGAATTTTCACGATTTACTCGTAAGTTTGGCTGATTTACTCGTGAGTTTTCACGATTTACTCGTGAGTTTCTGGTTTACTCGTGAATTTTCACGATTTACTCGTGAGTTTCTGGCTTACTCGTGAATTTTCACGATTTACTCGTAAGTTTGGCTGATTTACTCGTGAGTTTTCACGATTTACTCGTGAGTTTCTGGTTTACTCGTGAATTTTCACGATTTACTCGTGAGTTTCTGGCTTACTC
>NZ_JBFUIB010000186.1:0-6773 GCF_056402095.1 Peribacillus sp. P4_C12 | reverse complement strand
CAACATTAAGCGTTCAAGCCATGCATCATCACCTGTATCAACAGCCTTTGATACTTTTACAGCCATACCTTTTGGTTCGTCATAACGATGATAACTTTGATATTCCTGATTTAACCATACCATTCCTATATAAAAAAGAATAGTGAAGCTAACAAAGAGAATCATCACTTTAGCTGTATGTAGAACAAGCGACAATGAAGTTTTCATCACCTTTCCCCTCCCATTCGATCCTTTGTATCAATCTATGCCCAACAGGACAAGTTTTATACATGTTTCGGTAAGGAGAAAGCAAAAACAACTATAAAAGAGAAAAGTGACGTTATCCTAATTTCCTGAATTCAGCTACATGTCGAATGGACCTTGCTCTGCAGATATTTACCCTTTTAAAAATGCAGAAAACCTTCTCCATTTAATGGAAAAGGTCCGACTTTATTCACCTTTATTCTCGTCTTTCTCATGGCATCGATGACAAATACCATGAAAGGTTAATCTATGATCTTTTATCTTGAAGTTCCAGTCACGTTCTACAATGGATTCTACGTCTTCAAGTAAGTCTTCTTGAATCTCATCTACCGCTCCACATTCCACACAAACAAGATGATGATGGAAATGGGCAGCCCCTTCTTGTCTTAAATCATAACGGGAAACCCCGTCTCCAAAGTTAATTTTATCTACTATCTTCAATTCAGTCAGCAACTCTAGCGTACGGTATACTGTTGCCAATCCAATTTCCGGCGACTTTTCTTTGACAAGGAGGTAAACGTCTTCTGCGCTTAAATGATCCTCTTCGTGCTCAAGTAAAACGCGGACGGTCGCTTCTCGTTGAGGCGTTAGTTTGTAGCTGGACGAGTGCAACTGCTTTTTTATTCTATCAATTCTGTTTTCTATTTCCATACCTATATTCCCTCCCGCGCCGCTATCTTATCCATTATATCAAATGAGGGAAAACTGTCAAAATAGATTTCTTGTTAATGATAAAAAAATTGTTGTGATTAGCAAATTCCCTTCAATGACCCAGGAAACTGACGACATTTTTCATTAAAGAGGGTGATAAGTATGCTTCAAATACAGCAGCTGTAATTAAAAATAATCCTGACAAAATTAATGAAAAAATATAGCGTGATATAATTGGCTTCAGCGGCTCTCGAATTTGCTTGAGGAAAATCCGGCTGATCATTTTCATTGATAGCGAGACAGCAAGGACCGTTATCACGATGAAAATCGGTACAATGAATATATTTTGTGGTAGAATTGCGACAAATGATAATAAGAACCCGCTCCACCCCATTTGATTAACTAAAAAGCCGACTGTAAACCCTACAACCATTCCTTTAATAAATAACAATATCAAGATAACCGGCAACCCAATAACCGAAATCCCAAGAATCCAGATGAGGCCTATATATTTTATGTTATGCATAATACTTTGGCTAAACATATCATGCGAAGATGCAAATTCTCCTTTGGTAACTTGTCCAAAAAATTGTGATAAATAATAGAACAAGTCCTCTTTTTGGGTAAAACTCAAACTATTTACGAGTACAGCGCCAAAAATGACACCCATTAAAAAAAGCACAGTGATAAAGACATATAATGAGGAATGTTCGTTAATGTGTTTCATTACGGCATTTTGTACGACAGATTTTTTTTTCATCTTTCATCCTCCCAACTCCGCTTACTAGAATCTATGTTTTCACTCTTTCATTTATGCTAAAGAAAACAAGTATGAATTCCCTTATCAGGAAGAACACCTCAAAGCAATATCATGTTATAATTTTCCATAACCATTACTTGGAGGTGTGATATGAAAGCTATATTAATGGATTTCCCAGAAAAAATTGAAACTCCACGGCTATATCTAAGACCTTGTCAACCTGGAGATGGCAAAGATGTGTATGAAGCCATTGTCCGTTCCCAGAATGAATTAAAACAATGGCTTCCATTTGCCCATCAGGAACCGTCCTTGGAAACCTCAGAACAGAACGTCCTAAAAGCCTTTTCGGACTTTATTTTAAAAGAGGATATTAGACTTCATATTTATAGGAAAGAAGATGACCAATTCATCGGTTCCACTGGTCTGCACCGAATTAACTGGGATATCCCCAAATTTGAGATTGGCTATTGGATTGATACGATGCACAGTAAAAAAGGGTACATAACCGAAGCGATTGAAAAGTTAACCCAATTTGCTTTTCATCATTATGGGGCAAAGCGGATTGAAATCCGCTGTGACACTAATAACCTTGCTAGTAAACGAATTCCCGAAAAACTAAAGTATACTCTTGAAGGAACTTTACATAATGACTGTCTAAGTGCTGACGGCAAGGAATTGCGGGACACCTATATATATGCAAAAACAACAAACTAAAAAAAGTCCTGACAGTATAAACCTCCTCTGTCAGGACCCTTTTTTGTTCCCTTACATAAACAAAAAATTAGCTGTTCTTTTTTACTTTCCCATACTTACCTCCGCCCCCAACTTCAAAAGTAAGCTCCCCTTTTCTGGCAGAATCGATATAGTGGGCCAATTTTTCAGGAACGATTTCTGTGAGTTGTTCAAGGGTTACCTCATGAAGGATTTTCATCTCGGTTCCAAATGCCTTTAGCAGTTTTTCCATTGATTTAGGACCAAGTCCCGGGATGAAATCGAGGGGTACTTGATGGATATATGGCGGTCTTTCCCTTCGTTTCTCTCCATTCATTTTAGGAATAGATAGTTCCTCTATCCGAGTCGACACCCCTTTAATGATAGTCTTGTTTCCACATTCAGGACATTGTTCATTATCCCTTAACAATTTATGTAAACATCCTGAACAAACGGTTTGATGATATTTTCCCAATAAGGGATTCAACCCATAATTGGCTGATACCTTTCGTCCTTCTTTATCTTGAAGGGCTTTTGCCAACTCGTTAAAACTTGGTTCATTAAGTCGAATTTTTTGATATTCACGAGCAATTTTCCCAAGCGAATGTGCGTCAGAATTCGTCACGAAGACAAAGGATTCCAACTCTTTTATATCCTTGACCATATCTGTATCAGAACTTAACCCAAGCTCGATGGCGTCGATTAACTCTGGATCGAATACTTCAGCCAGACTCGATCTTACCCCTTTACCATATAAACTTTTAAAGGGGGTAAAAACATGTGCTGGGATAAACAAGCCGCCAAGTGATTTTACGATTTTTTGCAGTGTTCTTCCGTCACAATAAATTCTTTGAGAGCTTAAGGTGATATTTTTAACATAACCGCTCATCCACACCGAAAAATTCTTCATCGCTTCCAATGTAGGAAAATAGGCAAGAACATGGATTGGGCCATTACAATGCTGATCATAAATTTCAATTTCAGAGCCTGGAATGATTGTTGTGTTCCGGTAAAGAAGACCGCCTTCATCCTTCTCTGTAATTTCCCCGTCCAGAATTCCTGCTTCAATCTCTTCGATAACTTCAGGAGAATGGCAGTCAATTATCCCGATTAAATCGAGACCTTTTCTCTCACTTGCCACTTGTATCACC
The DNA here is from genome assembly GCF_056402095.1 of Peribacillus sp. P4_C12. Lineage (NCBI taxonomy): Bacteria > Bacillati > Bacillota > Bacilli > Caryophanales > Bacillaceae > Peribacillus > Peribacillus sp. P4_C12. Next base: position 3,257 of record NZ_JBFUIB010000186.1, on the reverse strand, counting down.
TTGCTGAAGGTCAACGTTTTAGCACCGGTTATTTTTACGGCCTTTCCACTTCTTGTTCTACCTATGTGGATATGCAGGTCAGCGTAATACTCTTTCATTTATGAAGTCATCACTTTTTTCAACTGCAGGTACTGAACTGCATATGCCGTTTTGGCATCCTGGATTTTCCCTTCATCTATATAGGTTTGAGCTTCCTCTACCGTCAGCTCAATCACCTCGACAAATTCATCCTCATCCAAGGGGGCCGCATTTTCTTTCTTTTTCAAATTGTGGGCTACATAAATGTGAACCAATTCATCAGCAAAGCCTGGGGACGTATAAAAGGAGATGATGTGTTCCATTTTTTCGCATACATACCCTGTCTCTTCTTCAAGTTCCCGTTCTGCCGACAGAATCGGTTGTTCGCCTTTTTCGAGCTTTCCTGCAGGAATTTCAACCAGACTTCTCTCCAGCGCTTTACGGTACTGTTCAACCATGATGATTTTATTGTCTGCTGTAACAGCTATGATTGCAACCGCTCCCGGATGCTTGATGATTTCACGTTTACTTGTTTTTCCATCTGGAAGTTCTACATCATCCACCTGTAGGCTGATTACTTTACCGGTGAATACTTTTTCCGAAGATATTGTTTTTTCTTCAAATTTTTTCATCCTGACCACTCCTCTGTTCTAATTGCAGTATTATTCTTCATACATTTTACCATAATAGAGATGGAGGGCGATTCGATGAAAGTTTATGTATTGGAAAAAGGCGTCATTTTATCTGGAAAGAGTTGGGAGATCATTCAAAAACTAAAACAATTGCAAAATAAATATGTCTATATCAATGATTGGATTGCCGACATACACGATCAACAGGCAACCTCTCCTTTAAAACGAATCAAGTGAATTCTTTGAGCGAAATGGATTTGTCCTTTACAATGTAGGTAAAGGGAGTGGATAAAATTGAAAAATCGTAGACTAGGAAATTCAGAGTTATTCGTATCTGAAATCGGGCTCGGCTGCATGTCATTGGGTACTGTCGAAAGTCAGGCATCTGAGATCATACAGGCTGCTTTGGATGAAGGAATCAATTATTTTGATACTGCTGACTTATATAATTTCGGTGTGAATGAAGAAATCGTCGGAAAAAACTTAAAATCGGTCCGCGAGCAAGTATACATAGCCACGAAGGTCGGAAACCGCTGGAATGAAAATAAGGATAGTTGGAGCTGGGATCCATCTGGCACCCATATCAAAACGGCAGTAAAGGACAGCTTAAAACGGCTAGGAACCGATTATATTGATCTTTATCAGCTGCACGGGGGCACGATTTCAGACAATATCGAAGAAACTGTTGAAGCCTTTGAGGAGTTGAAAAAGGAAGGCTATATCCGGTACTATGGAATTTCCTCAATTCGCCCCAACGTAATTAAGAAATTTACCGAAAAGTCTGATCTTGACTCCGTGATGATGCAATACAGCCTACTCGACCGCCGCCCAGAAGAGTGGATGCCTCTTTTGGAAAACAAACAGATCAGCATCATTGCCCGTGGCCCCCTTGCTAAAGGACTGCTTAGTGAGAAAATGCTTGAAAAGGCAAATGAAGATGGTTATCTTGACTATAGTTATCAAGAACTTAAAGATCTGCTTCCACAATTAAAGGACAAGCTTTCCGGCAGAAAGTTGAATGATACGGCCCTGCAATTTGTATTGTCACACCAAAGCGTTGCTGCTGTCGTACCTGGAGCAAGCTCAGTGCAGCAGCTCCGTGAAAACTGCCGTGCCGTTAAAAGCTCTTCGCTTACTGAAGCTGAACTTGATGTGTTGAAGCAGTTGACCAAAGTAAACAAATATGAAAGTCATCGGGATTAAAAGGGAGACCTTAAACTAACCTAGTGTTTCCAAGAAAAATAAAAACCAGCAATAGGCTATCTTATCTCCGTAAAACAAGCGGGCTGAGGTAGTCTAATTTCGTTTAACGCTATCTTCATTATCTGATTTATCCGTTTTCACATCTGCTTATTTAATAGGGAAACCCTTCAACTTAAACAAGCTTGCCCCCATCTAATTGCCTTCTTCCAACATTTTACCCTTCTCGATATACTCCTTTTGATTGCATTGTATTGACTCTGTTTTTTAGGGTACCACAACAATATGTATTATCACTTTTTTCTTAATTAAAAATAGTGTTTATTCCTTTATTAGATTATCTTGCCTAACGTCATTTCAGCACACTGTCATTATACTTATTACACCCAATGCAAAAAGATTCGGTCACTCCCATTAAACAAGATATTTAGTAAACAAAGCGACGGAGAACCTGGAGGATTGGTGTTTTTATGGGGAGATGTATTGCCATTTGATGTAACAAGAGTTACTGAACATACCATTAATTAATTGAGAGATTTAACGATATTAATGATTTTCACAAATGCTTTTCTGTTGCTTTCCATAAATACATGCTATACAATTCAATTGTGCACAATCTAAATATGGAACAAAGGAGAAAAATGATGACAAAAACATTATTTACTACGTCTGTAACGGTTGATGGGGGAAGAGAAGGAACGGCCATTTCTGCCGATGGAAACTTCACAGTTGATATTGCGATGCCTGGAACGCCGAGGGCTAATAAGATGCCTGAAGCATCTAATCCTGAACAGCTCTTTGCAGCTGGGTATGCTGCTTGTTTTGATAGTGCTTTGCAATCCGTTGGTAAAATTGAACGCATTAAATTTGATTCTAAAGTCACTGCTAGTGTCAGTTTATTGATGGGTGAGATGCATCAGTACAGCTTGGCTGTCACTTTAGCAGTGAGGGGATCTGGGATCGATAAAGAGACGTTTGAAACCCTTGTTCATAAAGCGCACCAAATGTGTCCTTATTCAAAAGCAATCAACGGCAATGTGGACGTCACTATTGAAATCGATGTAGATTAATATATCCGACAAAAAAACGCTTGGGCTCCCCAAGCGTTTTTTCTTTCCGCTAAAATTTCTGTAATGTTTTCAATAGTTGGAGCAGCGAAGCTTTCAAATCCTCAACTACTTGCTTATCCTCACCCGACATGTCTGAAATGCGTTCGGGAATGGTGCAGGCTTCTTCCTTCAAACCAAGTCCTTTTTCAGTCAACTGAACCATGACAGACCTCTCATCTTGAGTGGAACGTTCACGAACAATCAGACCGTTTTGCTCCATTCGTTTTAACATGGGGGTAAGCGTTCCTGAGTCGAGAGCAAGAAGCTCCCCTAGTTTTTTGACTGTAAGTGTATCCTG
>NZ_JBFUIB010000185.1:0-6774 GCF_056402095.1 Peribacillus sp. P4_C12 | reverse complement strand
GAAACAAGTTCTATCCAGCTTGAGATGTTATCCAAAGAATTCGAAGGCCGGCTAGATATGGAAAAGTTCAAAAAGCGTTTTACAAAATGGCTAGATCGTAAAAGTGACTCAACAGAAGAACAAACTTCAAAAAAACTGATCCAGCTTGCTCTCGAAAGTGTAGACATAGATGCTCCAGATTGGACGTTTGTTGCTGCGGCAGAACTTTTGAATACGATGTACAGGGATGCACAAGCGAATCGCGGTTATGAGAGCGTGAGCTACGGACCGTTCTATGAATTAATCGCAGGACTCTCTCAACAGCAAGAAGGGGAACGCTACCCGATTTATAAACCCGAACTACTCGACTCTTACTCCAAAGAAGAAATTGAAGAATTAGGCTTAGTGATCGATCCGGAAAAAGATAAACTATTTTCTTATATCGGCATCTACTTATTAAACGACCGCTACCTAGCCCGTCCGAAAAAAGACAAGGTCTACGAACTGCCTCAGGAGCGCTTCATGATCATCGCTATGGAAATTATGAGAATGGAAAAAACAGAACACCGCCTGCAACTTGTCAAAGAGGCATACTGGGCGATGTCCAATCTGTATATGACCGTCGCGACACCTACCCTATCAAACGCAGGAAAAACTCACGGTCAGTTAAGTTCATGCTTTATTGACGCGATTGAAGATTCTATTGATGGCATTTATCTATCCAACTACGATGCCGCCAAAGTATCTAAATTCGGCGGTGGTGTAGGACTTTATGTCGGTAAAATCCGCTCGCTTGGTTCTGATATCCGCGGTTTTTCTGGAAACAGTTCAGGCACGACCCCTTGGATCCGTTTGTTTAACCAGACTGCTGTCAGCGTCGATCAATTGGGCCAGCGTAAAGGAGCAATCGCGATTTATTTGGATGCCTGGCATAAAGATATCATGAGTTTCCTTGACTTAAAGACACAAAACGGTGATGACCGGTTGAAAGCTCATGATATTTTTACAGGTGTATGTATTCCTGATCTGTTCATGGAAGCCGTACGCGATCGGAAAGAATGGTATCTTTTCGACCCACATACCGTAAAGCAAACCCTTGGATTCTCACTCGAAGATTTTTATGACGAGAAAAAAGGCGAAGGAAGCTTCAGAAATCATTACGCTCACGCTGTGGAGGCTGCGGAAAATGGCACACTTCCTAGCTATAGCTTTGAAAAAATCAACGCGATGGACATTATGAAAAGCATTATGATTTCTCAGCTAGAAGAAGGCGTACCGTATATGTTCTACCGTGATGAAGTGAACCGTAAGAATCCTAATAAACATAAAGGAATGATTTATTGTTCCAACCTTTGCACAGAGATTGCTCAAAACTTAAGCCCTTCAACGATCACGGATGAATACGAAACTGAAGATGGCGATGTAGTTGTAGTTCGTAAAAGCGGCGATTTCGTCGTATGTAACCTTTCTTCCATTAACCTGCCTCGCGCGGTAAGTAGTGATGTATTAGAAAGATTGATTCCGATTCAGATCCGCATGCTCGATAACGTCATTGATGTGAACAATCTTCCGGTCAAGCAAGCATCCATCTCAAACAAGCGTTACCGGGCAATTGGCTTAGGAACATTTGGATGGCATCATTTACTTGCCACCCAGAATATATATTGGGAATCAGATGAGGCCGTTCAATATGCTGATACTTTATACGAAAAAATTGCTTACTTAACAATCAAAGCGTCTAATGAATTGGCTAAGGAAAAAGGAACGTACCCATATTTTGAAGGATCTGATTGGCATACAGGCCAATATTTCGAACTTCGTGACTATACCGATGAAAAATGGATGGATCTAAAAGAAAATGTGCAGCTACACGGTACCCGAAATGGATATTTAATGGCCATTGCACCTAATTCATCAACGGCTAAAATCGGTAACTCCACTGATGGAATCGATCCCTTATATGAAATTGAATTTTATGAAGAAAAGAAAAACTTCAAATTCAAAGTGACAGCACCCGGATTGACGCCTAATACGTATGAATATTATAAAAAAACACGATTTAACTTGGACCAACAGGAAAGCATCAGACAAAATGCAGCCCGTCAGCGTCATATTGACCAAGCTATCAGCTTTAACCTGTATGTCCACAACACAATCAAGGCTAAAGTTCTATTGGATATCCATTTAACAGCATGGGAAAGCGGATTGAAATCAACCTATTATGTTCGTTCCACTTCATCTGAATATGATAATGCCTGCGAAAGTTGCTCAAGTTAACGATCAAATCAGTAATCTATTTTTAAAGGAGTTTTACGAATGACCAATCATATCAAAAAAATTCGGATGCTCGAACCTACGCATCCAACTAAAGCAACGGGCGTATTCAAAGGGGAAGCTTCAGGCTTTCTCCTTTGGAACGATATTCAGTACGAAAAATTCTATGATACGTATACACAACTCATCAATAACTTTTGGAAGCCTTCGAGCGTGAACATGATTCAGGATAAAAAGCAGTGGGGCGAATTAGATGAAGATATCCAGGATGCTTTCCTTGATATCCTTACGATGATTGCAGGAATGGACAGCCTTCAAACGCCGACTTTAGTGGAAATCCTTCGTTACATCAAAGACCCGGCAGCAAAAGCGATCCTGGCCAACATGGCCCAGCAGGAATCTATTCATAATGAATCTTATTCCTATATCCTTGCTTCCTTGATTCCGGTAGGCAAGCAAAAACAACTTTTCGACCGCATTAAAGAACACCCGGAAGTGATAAAGCGGAATCAACCGATTGTGGATGCCTATCAAACGTTTGTGGACGATCCTAGTCCTCAACACTTATTTGAAGCACTCATCCATTCCACGAACCTCGAAGGTATTTATTTCTACCTGGCATTCGCCTTCTATTACAACTTAGGGCGTCAAAACCTAATGACTGGTTCGGCTACAATGATTTCCTATATACATCGCGATGAAATGGTTCACTTCGATTTCATCGGAATGCTCGTACAAATCTTGATGTATGAATACCCGGAGTTAAATAATGAAGAAAACACGAAGTTCATCTATACAACGATTGAAAGAGCAGTTGAACTTGAAAAAGAATGGTCTGAGTATATGCTTGAGGATATCCAAACCAAAGCAGATCTCGACTTGGAAGAATTCAACGAGTACATCGAATACATCGCCAACAAACGACTGCGTATGCTAGGACTTGAAAACTTGTATCAAGAGTATAGTGAGAACCCGATGCCATGGATTAAAACATTCGACGACGAATCTATTGGCCTCACCAAAACTGATTTCTTTGAACAAAAATCAAGAACATACAGTCAAGTAAATGCTAGCAATGGGTTCGATGAGCTATAAAATTGCAATTGTCTATCATTCGGCCGGCGGCAATACAAAAGCACTAGCTGAAGCCCTTGCTTCCCTTTTGCCAGAAGCAGAACTTTTTCGAACTAGCGAATTTGATACCGGTATATTGCCAGAATACGATGCATTGATCATCGGTACCTATACATGGGGTAATGGAGAGCTTCCTGCCAAAACAGCTGCCTTTTATGCGGAACTAGAGCAATTACCGATTTCTCATCTAAAGACAGGCGTCTTCGGGACAGGAGAAACCAATTACAGTCATTTTTGCGGAGCTGTCGATCATTTTCGGGACATGCTATTTGCAAAGAGCCAGTTATTGGTGACTTTAAAAATCGAACAAATGTATCAAGAGTCAGACTTGCCAAGACTTCAAAAGTTCGCCTCTTTATTTAAGAACTGAATGAAAGGGCTATGCGATTATACATATCCCTTTCACTCGTTAATTAGTAAAAAGTAGAATCCTGATTATGAAAATCATTTAATCCCTGCATCATACTAAGGATAATAATGGTATATAATGAAGAAAAAAGGAGAAATACTATGGCTGATACTATCGTTCAGTTACTCCCCATACTTTTTATGCTATTGTTTGCAGTAATCTTAATATTTTTAGTAATTAACCTGTCCCAGCATTTTAATCGTTCTAAACGGATCGAAGAAAAATTGGATAAATTACTTAAGGAAATAGCCAACAGAAAAGGGGATTAAAAATTTTTTCTTTTCAGAGGAAAAATAAAAAGACTCCAGAATCGGAGTCTTTTTTTATAAGCGTTCAATTATTTTTGAACGTTAGCTGCTTGTGGTCCACGAGCGCCTTGCTCGATTTCGAAAGAAACTTCTTGGCCTTCTTCAAGAGTTTTGAAGCCTTCGCCTTGGATAGCTGAGAAATGTACGAATACATCGTCTTGGCCTTCAACTTCGATGAAACCGAAACCTTTTTCTGCGTTAAACCATTTTACTTTACCTTGTACCATGATAGTTCCTCCTGTGTTTGGAAAAATCCATTTTATTACTATTTTTGATTCTGGATAATGTTTCAAGAGGAATCCTATAACGGTAAATCCATCTATCAAACTTATTCCGAACAAAAATAATTACTTATATTATATCATGGAAAATCAAAAAAAAACAAGATTATCGCTGTAATTCCAACGACAAATTATCCTAAAATTCTACATTTTTCTCTTCTTACTTTGGCGGAAACCTTCGTCCAGTAAATAGCGCTCTGCCTCAATCGGGCTCTCGAAACACTCCTCCAAATTCGATCCAGAGTATACGTTCCAGAGTTGATCTTCTCTTACAAGCGAAAGCTCCTGCTTTTCAAGTCCAATCCATGTTCCTTCCAACCTAGCGAACTCGTTTACTTCTTCTTCTTCGATTTCAATCGGAGGTTCGGATAGATAAGCTATGCTTTTTTGAATCAAATCTTTTAATTCCTCTTCAGTATAGTCACGTATATTGATAAATCCTTTACGGTCAGTTTCTTTCTTTCTCATATGCCCTGCGTATACGAATCCATTTCCATTTGGATGCAGGTGCTGAACGACGATCTTTTTCTCTTGGACACTTTCTAGATAGTGGAAATTCACACGGCCCAGTGAAACATCTTTCCTCTGTAATTCAGGAAAAGTTTCAATAATGCTCAATTTTTCTTCAAATGTTAACAAATTTCTTCCTCATTTCATTAGTTCATATTGTTTGTCGATTATAACATAGACTGATTAGAAACAATAATCTTCCTCGTCATCATCTATTATAATGTAACTAAAGGATGTGATTATTTGATAAAAAAAATTCAAGTCCTAGACTCTAATTATGGACAACAGCTTTTCATGCTTCAGAAAAAAGCCTATCAGATAGAAGCAGATATTATTGAATTTACCGATATTCCCCCATTATTAGAAACATATGACCAATTTATAAATTGTAATGAAACGTTTATCGGCTTTTTCAAGGCCGATACATTAGCTGGAGCAATATCCTACACAAAAGAAATTATGCATATGAAGATATGCCGAATTGTCGTCCATCCAGATTATTTTCGACAAGGAATAGCAGAAACACTGCTGAATCATCTTCAATTTACTTGTAAATGGGAAAAACTATCCGTTTCGACCGGTAAAATGAATCTGCCTGCAAGAAAACTGTACGAAAAAAACGGCTTCACGCATACAAAAGATGTAGAAGCCGCACCTCATTTTTTTATTAGCCTACATGAAAAAAATCATTCATTTAATGTACGTCACGACAAAGAGCATGATGAATGAAATAGCAATGATTACACCGACCCATAGCCAGGCTAATGTCATATTCCCGGAGTCCATGGCGATATAAATAGCGGTAGGAATTGTCTGTGTCTGTCCGGGAATATTTCCGGCAAACATGAGCGTCGCCCCGAATTCACCCAAAGCCCGTGCAGAACTCAATATGGCACCTGTGACGATTGATTTAACCGCCAATGGAAGGGATACTAACAGAAACAACCTCCACTCGCCTGCCCCATCAACTCTTGCTGCATTCTCGATTTCTTCATCTATACCTTCAAAACCTGTTTTAGCGGATTGGTACATAAGTGGAAAAGCGACAACGGTAGATGCAATAACCGCTGCCCACCATGTGAACATTAAGGGCTGATTAAAAACCCTTTCAATGAATTCACCCAGCCTTCCGTTTTTCCCAAAAATCACAATCAATAAAAAACCGACTACAGAAGGAGGCAAAACAAGTGGTAATAAAAATGCGGTTTCCAATAGGATTTTTCCTCTGAATTGCTTTTTAGCCATTATTCGTGCAAGGAAAATCCCTAAAATAAAAACAAGGATACCTGCGAGTCCCGCTACCTGGATCGATAGTCTGACTGGTGACCAAAAATCTGCTGTCATGATACTATCCACACATCCTTAGAAAAAACGAGCGTATCTTGGACTTTGTTCGTTACTTGCATTGAATCGAACGTTTCCATCACATATTGCCCGACTTTAACAATTTTTGGTGTGCTGCTCGCTGCTTTCGACTTATTATCTTCATCCTTATGTAATGCCATTATGGTTTTATTGCCTATAAAATCAATGCAGTCGTATATGATCCAATCATTCATTATGCAATTACATGGAGATTCATCCGTTGAAATAAACAAATTAACCGGTGTAACATTGAAAATTTGCTGCTGTTGCCGCACTAAAGAATCAAAATTATATGGCAGCGTACTATCATTGTTTACTTTATTAAAGGCAGATTGCATTTCATTTTCTCCCTTTCTTTTCAAAATAACTTTTAAGTTTATTTTTCTTGACATATTGCTGACACAAAGAAACGTTAAAGTAAGAGTATCACAAAAACAAAAATAATTTCATTCCATATACTTTTAACACTTTGAAGGAGTCGATTTTAAATGGTAACAATTTATACTACTCCAAG
>NZ_JBFUIB010000184.1:0-6827 GCF_056402095.1 Peribacillus sp. P4_C12 | reverse complement strand
GGATAGGGTGTCACATGCGAATTGATTGGCGATGCATATTGAATGGCCTGACAAAAGGCAACCATTTTATCCCGGTCATCAAATTGGACAGATTGAATTAAATCGGTGCGTTTCGCATCCCATCTAGGATACGTATTCATACCGATTTTTTCCAAAAAGGCAGCAGTGAACATGGCACCTTTAACGGCTTGTCCAACGACGTGGGGCGCAAGAAAGAATCCTTGATACATTTCCTGCAAACTATAAAGCGAGGCACCAGCTTCCGCACCAATTCCTGGTGATGTTAAACGATAAGAGCAAGCTTCGATCAATTCTTTTTTACCGACAATGTATCCACCTGTCTTTACTATTCCGCCACCTGGGTTTTTAATGAGAGAACCAGCCATTAAATCTGCCCCTACATGACACGGCTCTTGAGTTTCAACAAACTCCCCATAACAATTGTCTACGAACACGACAATTTCTGGGTTTATCTCTTTAACGAAAGAAATCATCTCTTTAATTTCATCAATTGTAAAGGAAGGACGTGTAGCATACCCTTTTGAGCGTTGGATTCCGATCATTTTCGTATTCGGTTGAATTGCCTGTTTAACGGCTTCAAAATCAACTGTTCCATATCCCGATAACGGAACAGCCTTATAACTAATTTGAAAATCACGCAAAGATCCGATACCCGAGCCTCGGATACCGACAATCTCTTCCAATGTATCATATGGCTTTCCAGTTATGTACAGCAATTCATCCCCTGGACGTAATATGCCGAACAAAGCAGTTGAAATCGCATGTGTACCCGATATTATTTGTGAACGCACCAATCCCGCTTCTGCACCAAAGACATCGGCATAAATCAATTCAAGAGTGTCGCGGCCGATATCATCATATCCGTACCCTGTCGTAGGGATGAAATGAGAATCACTCACTCGATGTGCTTGATAACTTTGTAATACACGAAATTGATTTTCTTCAATTCGTTCATCAACTTGTTTATGTAACGGAGAAATCATTGCTTCTACTTCCTGGGCAATGTTTTTTAACACTTCTCCATGTGTTAACTGCTGATACATCTAAATTCCCCTTTATAATGAATATTTCTCTAGCTGGCCGGTTAATGGATGATCAGCTAGACAAAAACCTTTGCATTCATATCTTTCCGATTCTTCATTAAAGGAGAGAGTGCGCAATATGGTTTCATTTTTCAGCTGTGATAATAGTTTACCCTCACTTGAAGGCAGGAAAACATTATACGGGATCATTTCATCAATCACGTACTTTTCAATTTCTTCCATGATTTGATTCAGGTCTGAATGATCATAGGCACTTATTAATAATGAAGCATTACTAGATGACCTTACAAAGTCAGTGTGAATCCTATCTTTCTTATTATACAACGTTAGCTGTGGAATGGAAGGGACTTCTAAGTCATTTAGCAAATCGTGTACCGTTTTCTCGTGATTAAAGTAATCCGAACTTGAGGAATCGACAACGTGGAGCAATAAATCAGCTTCCTTCACTTCTTCGAGTGTCGAGCGAAATGCTGCTATTAAAGAAGTCGGCAAATCTTGTATAAAGCCAACAGTATCCGTCAGTAGCACGGTAAATCCGCTAGGAAGAATGGCTTTTCGAGTCATCGGATCAAGTGTAGCAAACAACTGGTTCTCCTCGAAAGAATCTGCCTCAGTTAAACGGTTGAACAGCGTTGATTTACCCGCATTCGTGTATCCGACCAGGGCAATTTGAAAGGTTTTATTTCGTTTCCTTCTGTCGCGATACCGTTCACGATGCTTAACTATCCCGCTTAATTGTTGTTTGATTTCATCAATTTTCCCACGAATGTGGCGGCGGTCGCTTTCTAACTTCGTTTCTCCAGGTCCTCTTGTGCCGATTCCGCCTCCAAGCCTGGACATTGCCGTACCCTGCCCCACCAAACGCGGCAATAAATATTGGAGCTGAGCCAGTTCAACCTGCAGCTTCCCTTCTCTTGAGCGCGCTCGCTGAGCAAAAATATCTAAAATAAGCTGTGTCCGATCTATGATCCTTGCTTGCAAATATTTAGTAAGATTACGAATCTGACTTGGAGATAATTCATCATTAAAGATAAATAGATCCGGCTCCAACTCTTCTTCTAAATTCTGAAGTTCCTCCACTTTTCCTTTACCTATATATGTAGACGGATCAACCCTTTCCCTTTTCTGAGTGATTGTCATTAGCACCTCGCCATTCGCCGTCTTCGCTAACGAAGCCAGCTCATCCAACGAATATTCAAAACGCTCGTTAGCCTCTGTTGTTTGGCATCCTATTAATACAGCCGTTTCCTTCATTGATTCATCCAAATCGCGCACCACCTTTATGAAAGATTTCAGTTAATCATAACAAAAAAAATTAAACTTATAAAACTTTCGTAAAAACAAAGATTTTAACCATTTTAAATTATTCGATAACATGCTAAAATCAAATTTGACTTTAACATCAAATTGAAAAGACATAGAGGGAAAAACATATGACATGGGAAGTATTAAGCCTCATAGGTACAATTGCATTTGCCATAAGCGGGACCATTATTGCCATGGAAGAAGAGTATGATATTTTAGGCGTTTATATTTTAGGAATCGTAACCGCTTTTGGTGGAGGAGCAATCCGAAATTTATTGATTGGTGTACCTGTATCAACATTATGGGATCAAAGTTTCTATTTTATCATTGCATTAGTATCTATCACCATCGTTTTTGTTTTTCCTACCATTCTATCAAAGCATTGGGACAGATGGGGGAACTTAAGTGATGCGATTGGTCTTTCTGCATTTGCTATACAAGGGGCCATGTATGCGGTTGAACTGAATCATCCCATAAGCGCCATTATTGTTTCAGCTGCGTTAACCGGATGCGGTGGCGGGGTAGTCCGTGACGTGCTGGCCGGAAGAAAACCATTAGTCTTTAGAAAAGAAATCTACGCAGTCTGGGCCATCATTGCAGGCTTAGCGTTAGGCAGCGGAGTCTTATCTCAGTCATGGCAGCTATATACACTCTTTACCGCTATCACTTTATTGCGCGTCCTTTCCTACACATATAATTGGCACCTTCCTAATAAAAAATGGGTACCAAAAACATAAATCCGAAAGCCCGCCATTTTTGGTGGGCTTTCGTTTGTCATTCTTTCTCATCATCCTCAAAAATTAAATCTTGGCTGGTTAAAGTGAGTAAATCGACTTTTTCAAACGAATCTTCTATTAATAGCCGCATTGCCTGCGCCCTAATCGACTTTTCAAGAACATTTCGGATATAGCGGCCGTTAGAAAACGATATAGGTCCGCGAAACGAACGTAATATGATTAAATGATCTTTTAATTTTCTCTCAGCATCCCGGTTCATAATATATTCACGTTCCTGAAGCATTCGATCAGATATTTCCATCAACTGATCAATCGTATAATCTGGAAAATCGACAACAAGCGGGAACCTGGAATGAAGGCCTGGATTTAGACTGAGAAAATAATCCATTTCTCGTGAGTATCCTGCAAGAATTAAAATGAATTCATGTTGTCGGTCCTCCATATGTTTCACGAGCGTATCTATGGCTTCTTTGCCAAAGTCCTTTTCGCCTCCTCTCCCCAAGGAATAGGCTTCATCAATAAATAATATCCCGCCAATGGCCTTTTTAATTAAATCACGCGTTTTTTGGGCCRTATGACCAATATATTCTCCGACCAAATCTGCCCTCTCCGCTTCAATTAAATGCCCCTTCGAGAGTACATTCATTTTTTGAAACAACTTTCCAATTAAACRTGCAACCGTGGTCTTCCCTGTTCCAGGATTTCCTTTAAACATCATATGGAGCGCTTGACGACCAGTCTTCAGCCCTCTTGTTTCCCGCTGCTTGTTGATGTAGATCCAGGCATATATTTCTTTTATCATCCGTTTCATTTCTTCCATGCCAACTAGCGCTTTTAATTCATCTTCAATTTCCTTTAATGCTACATGCTGGTGGGGAATTTCTTGCACCAAAATTTCTTTTTCCTTTATCGGCAGATCCTTTTGTAGCGCTTTTCTATTTTCCGCATTAAACACAATGTTGATTTGCCCGTTATTTTTCATACGGATCGGTTGTTCCAATGCATTCACCTCTCCATCTTGGACCCCTGACGCCACAATTTTCATTCGATTTATGATGGCTATATGCCGTAATGAGCACAGCCTTTAAACTAAACCAATCGGGAAATTCCCTTATTACTTTTCATGATTTCCTAAGCTTTTTGAATAATTAGCTAATTTCCTCTTCAAACGGCGACTTAATTAAACAGGATTCTCACCTCTAGAATATAAATACGACAATTTTATCTCCATTTCATCAATTCTTTTTTTGAAAATGTCATTTCCTGCGCTTTCCCGGAAAATAATCCGTCCCTTAATATATATTCAAAACGTGTGCGTAAAATAATCGAATCCTTGAAAAAGATACAAGAGTAGGCTCAAAAAAAAAAAAAACAGGTCGCTATAAGCGAAGCCTGTCTTTTTGATCCATTTATATGATTATTCCTTCACTTCGTAATCAATTTGGACATTACGTTGTGGAGCGAATGTAGAAATCGCATGTTTATAGACTAATTGCTGCTTGCCCTCTGATTCAAATAAAACGGTAAAATTATCGAACCCTTTAACCTGTCCTCTAATTTGGAAACCGTTTAATAAAAATACCGTCACATACGTACCATCTTTTCGTAATTGGTTAAGAAACTGATCTTGAATATTTACTGATTGTTTCATGTATTAGTCCTCCTCTTTTCTCTCTAAATTTATGTATTCGCCTTTATTGAAAAGCTTTCCTGCTATAAACCCAGATATTTCATGTATTTTTTTTGAAAAATCTTCTAGATTGGTCATATCAAACCAAATTACATCCATTTTATTCCGGAACCAAGTCAATTGCCTTTTAGCATATCGGCGAGAATTTTGCTTTAAAGCCTCTATTGCTTCCTCTAATGATGCTCTTTCATCAATAAAATCATAGATCTCTTTATAGCCAATAGCCTGTATTGATTGGCAATCCCTCAAACCTTGTTCATAAAATGACTGAACCTCTTGAATCAGCCCTTCTTCTATCATCCCGTCGACGCGCTGATCAATACGCTGATATAATTTTTCCCGATCCATTGTCAAACCAATGATGCACGTATCATATTTCATTTCTGTCGGCTGTTCATCCAACTGCTCACTCATCGTTTTTCCTGTACAATGAAAAATCTCAAGTGCTCTGATTACCCTTCTTACATTATTAGGATGAATACGATTTGCACTTTCTGGGTCAACACTCCGTAATTGTTCAAAAACAGGATCGATTCCTAATTCCTTAACTTGTTTTTCCAACATACCCCTGTAACTAGGATCAGATGGCGCTTCTGAAAATTGATAATCATAAATGACCGATTGTATGTATAGACCTGTACCACCGACGATAATAGGGAGTTTTCCTCTGTTTTGGATATCCTCGATACATGCATTAGCACGCTCCTGGAACTCAGCCGCGCTAAATGGTTCATCCGGTTCCTTAATATCAAGCAAATAATGAGGAATTCCCTCTGTTTCTTCTCTCTTGATTTTCRCAGTCCCTATATCCATCCCTTTATAAACCTGCATGGAATCTCCGCTGATAATTTCACCATTAAATTGTTTAGCCAACTCAATGCTCATTTTCGTCTTACCAACAGCAGTCGGTCCGATGATAACGAGAAGTTTTCTTTTTTGTTGTTTCAACATTCTCACTGCCTTATATGATTTTTCCCTATCTTATCATAATCTCGGGGAAAGCAGCCAAACATCTATCCATTATGTCCAAAAGCTATTAGTTTATTCACATCTTCTATCGAAACCACCTTGAATAATATTCACTAAAACAAGGTGATTAATATTTTTTTAAGTGATGCTACTTTTTTCATTAAAAGGTTTATTTAGACGATAAAGGTGCTTTTCTCTCTGGAGAAAAGATGACTACCCACCCTAAAAGGAGTCGAGAAAAATGATTTATGAAGAAACATACCATTATCTATTACGTAATGTATCCTCTACTGAATTCGATACTTGCTTATATTCGCTATTACATATCGACTGGGAGGGTGTTGTTCAGCGTTCTTTACATCAAATGGCTCAAGGAATATGCACAACAAAAAAATATTTATACCAAACACTTAAAAAACAAACAACATAAGGTTTTCATTCCCGTTGAAAGTAATGGCGAAAAGAAATATATATTCAAACTTGCTTGACCGGCCATCTTGACTTCAAAGTAAAACAGACCTCTATTGTAAAAAATATAGTTTCTTCTATAGTAATGTGTTTCGTAATTTACCAATCCATTCGGAAAGGTTACTGATGATGCCCGCTTATCGGATGACTGTATTTTTCATAAGTAATCTTTCGTAAGGCCATTCGTATCAAGGCTCCTAGCAAAATAGTTATTAAAGGTACTAAAAGAAGGTACTAAAAGAAGGTACTAAAAGAAGGTACTAAAAGAAGGTTCTGAATGAATGGGATACTTAAAATAATTATGAATAAGGGAATGAAACTTGAGAGATTAAATAAGAGACAAACCATATTATTAACCACCTAAATCTGTATGTAATGCATTCAATAATAAAAAAAGAAAAATAGACCGTATCAAACCGGTCTATTTACTTTMCTATCATTAAATTCTCTATTACAAAAGGAACTAGCTCATTCTTCCATATACAGGTATCATCATCGTAACGGTGGTTCCTGTCTCATTAGACTTTACGGTAATGTCACCATCATACCTGTTAACTAAGTCTTTTACGATAAACAGGCCTTGTCCTCTAACCT
>NZ_JBFUIB010000183.1:0-6837 GCF_056402095.1 Peribacillus sp. P4_C12 | reverse complement strand
TAGTGGAGTTGACTTGATTTGTATTCCTGCCTTTACAGATATACTTATTGATGGCGAAGAGAGAACGGCGATTAAGCTAATCATTGAACCAAGATAATTTCATATGTGGGTGCCCTGTTTGTCAGCTGGCGAGCAGGTTCTTTTTTGTACTAAAATTCAAATGACGAAAAACCTTAGCTATTTTATAATAGATCATATTAGCTATGAAAGTTAAGCAAGGGAGGAGGATTATTTTGGCGATTTTTGATGCGCATTGTGATGTGTTAATGAAGATGTTTATAGATCCAGATATTTCTTTTTTGGACAGTGATAAGTTACATATAACAAAACGGGGATTATTGGATGCAGGAGGAAAAGTCCAATGTTTTGCAATTTATATTCCAGAAAAGGTCCACCCAGATATGAGATTTCAGTCAGCCTTAGCGATGGTTGATATTTTTCATGAAAAGGTTTTATCAGAGCCGGAAATGAAATTTATACGGAGCAAGACTGACATCGATAATCTAAAGGAAAAAGAAATCGGTGCTATGCTGACATTGGAAGGCTGCGATTGTATTGGAAATGATTTATTAAAACTAAAAACACTTCTCCGTCTTGGTGTTTCTTCAGTAGGGCTAACATGGAATTATGCCAACCTTGTGGCTGATGGAGCATTAGAAACAAGAGGAAGTGGGTTGACAAGTTTTGGAACAGAAGTTGTGACCCTTTTAAACGAGCAATCGATTTGGTGTGATTTATCTCATTTATCTGAAGCTGGTTTTTGGGACACATTAAAAAGAGCGGATTTTCCAATTGCATCCCATTCAAATGCTAATAATTTATGTTCGCATCCGCGGAATTTAAAAGACAGCCAGATAAAAGCCCTTTTACAAAAAAATGGCGTGATAGGGGTAACCTTTGTTCCACAATTCCTATCCAGTGGTTATTCGGCTTCAATAAAAGATATCCTGAACCATATAGACCATATATGCAGTTTGGGCGGGGAAAAACAAATTGGCTTTGGGTCTGACTTCGATGGAATAGAACATATGGTAGACAAATTAGCATCCTTTAATGATTATCATAACTTAATCAATGACTTGAATAGGCTTTATTCTGCTGAGTTTGTAAAAGGACTCCTTTTTGAGAATTTCACTCGGAATTTTCCACGTTAAAAGGTGAAAAATTTAATTCTGACTATATAGATATGAATAAATATTCTGAAAATATAAAAAATGGAGGCAAAAAGGTTGCAATTTAATGATTTAACCGATAGAATTGAAAGCGTTTAGTACACCTTTCCTAAATAGAACGATTTATATACATAGTCTAATGTTCTGGCGAGAGGTGCGGTTAAATGCATTTATATACGAACGTTCTAAAGGAGTGTAAGACATGATCAATCAACTTTCATGGAAAGTTGGCGGACAACAAGGTGAAGGTATTGAAAGTACAGGAGAAATATTCTGTATTGCCCTCAATCGCTTAGGTTATTACTTGTATGGCTACCGTCATTTCTCATCCCGAATTAAGGGAGGACACACGAATAACAAAATTCGTGTAAGTACTACCGAAACTCGTGCTATCTCTGATGATTTAGACATCTTAGTTGCTTTTGACCAAGAAACAATTGACGTCAATTATAAAGAATTACATGAAGGTGGCATCATAATCGCTGATGCAAAATTCAAACCTGTCTGCCCAGAAGATACAAAGGCAGAATTATATATTGTTCCATTTACGGAAATCGCTGCAGAATTAGGTACATCATTAATGAAAAACATGGTGGCTATCGGTGCGACATGTGCTGTACTTGGTATGGAAATTTCCGTATTCAACGATGTTGTTGATGAAATCTTCGGTCGTAAAGGCGAAGAAATCGTTAAAAAGAATATGGATGCCATTACTGCTGGCTACAAAGCCATGGAAGTACTGCTTGGAGAAAAGCTTGGCGCAATGGAGCTAGAAAAAGCAGACGGACAGAAACGTTTATTCATGATCGGAAACGATGCTATCGCTCTAGGAGCTGTTGCAGGTGGATGTCGCTTCATGGCAGCATACCCAATTACTCCTGCCTCTGAAATTATGGAATATCTAATCAAAAAACTTCCACAATTGGGCGGTACTGTCATTCAGACAGAAGATGAAATAGCTGCAGCCACAATGGCAATCGGTGCAAACTACGGTGGTGTTCGTGCTATCACAGCTTCTGCTGGTCCAGGACTTTCCTTAAAAATGGAGGCAATTGGCTTAGCGGGTATTACCGAGACGCCTATTGTCATTGTTGATACACAACGTGGCGGTCCTTCTACTGGACTTCCTACGAAACAAGAGCAATCCGATTTAATGGCCATGATTTATGGTACACACGGTGAAATCCCAAAAATCGTCATGGCCCCAAGTACTGTTGAAGAAGCATTTTATGATACGGCAGAAGCGTTCAATCTCGCGGAGGAATATCAATGTCCGGTTATCATTTTATCCGACTTACAGCTATCGCTAGGTAAACAAACGGTTCAGCCGCTTGATTACAGCAAAGTAGAGATCAGACGCGGTAAATTGGTAGATTTTGAAATTGAAGAACCAGAAAATAAATCATACTTCAAGCGTTATAAAGTAACGGAAGACGGCGTTTCACCTCGTGTTGTTCCTGGTATGAAAAATGGAATTCACCATGTTACTGGTGTTGAACATGATGAGACAGGGAGACCTTCTGAGACGGCTGTGAATCGAAAAGCGCAGATGGATAAACGGATGCGTAAGCTGAATAATTTAGCTAACACTTTCCATACACCTGTATACAAAAACACACCGCATGAAGAAGCGGATTTACTAATTCTTGGTTTTAACTCTACTCGTGGTACGATTGATGAAGCAATTGGTAGACTAGAAACGGATGGGGTAAAAGTGAATCATGCGCAAATTCGTTTGATTCATCCGTTCCCAACCGATGAAGTTCTATCTTTAGTACAATCGGCTAAGAAAGTAGTAGTAATCGAAAATAATGCGACTGGACAATTGGCTAATATTATCAAGATGAATGTCGGACATGTTAATAAAATTAAAAGCATCCTAAAATATGATGGCAACCCATTCCTCCCGCATGAAATTCACACACAATGCAAGGAGATGTTCGAATATGGCAACGTTTAAAGAGTTTCGTAATGATGTTAAACCTAACTGGTGTCCTGGCTGTGGAGATTTCTCCGTTCAGGCTGCCATGCAGCGTGCGGCAGCCAATGTAGGATTGGAGCCGGAAAACTTAGCTGTTGTTTCTGGTATCGGCTGTTCAGGACGTATTTCCGGTTACATCAAGTCATATGGCTTCCACGGAATTCATGGCCGCTCGCTACCGATTGCCCAAGGTGTGAAAATGGCCAACCGTGAATTGACTGTAATAGCTTCAGGCGGAGACGGAGACGGTTTTGCAATTGGGATGGGACATACTATTCATGCAATCCGTCGTAATATTGATATTACGTATATTGTAATGGATAACCAAATTTATGGTTTGACAAAAGGCCAGACTTCTCCACGATCAGCTGTTGGATTTAAGACAAAATCCACTCCTGAAGGATCAATCGAGCAGGCTGTTTCACCAATGGAATTAGCTTTATCGGCGGGTGCTACATTTGTTGCACAAAGCTTTTCGACTGACTTAAAAGACTTGACTGCTATCATTGAAGCAGGGATTAATCATAAAGGGTTCTCCTTTATCAATGTTTTCTCTCCATGCGTAACATATAACAAGATTAATACGTACGATTGGTTCAAACAAAACTTAACAAAATTAAACACGATTGATGGATATGATTCTTCAAATAAAGAACAGGCCATGCAAACATTAATGAAGCATGACAGCCTTGTGACAGGGATTATTTATCAAGATTCTTCACGCCCTTCTTATCAGGAGTTAGTACCAGGATATGCAGAAAAAGCGTTAAATAAATCTGATCTAACTCTAGATCAAGCTCATTTTGATAAACTTGTTGCAGAATTTATGTAAAAGTGAAAAGGTTCACCCCTATAGATGGGGGTGAACCTTTTTTGTGAAAAATTAAGCGCTCCAGTAATTATGCCTCATGCTAGAACGCTTATTACTGGCTTAGCTTAACAATCGTTATGGCATCCGCCGAAGTTACGGTTAAAAACCGCAACCGCCACCGAAACCGCGACCGAAACCGCCGAAACCGCCGAAACCGAAGCAACAACGATTCCTTCTTCTACAACAACAACGGTCATTGTCGTGATGATGATGATGATGATGGTGACGATCGAAATCTCGGTCACGATCACGGTCACGATCACGGTCACGGTCACGATCGCGTCTATCACAGCGTCTCACTCGACGACAGAAATCGTCTTCATTCCTGTCATGGTGGTGACGATTATTATTTTCAGAACATGACATATAAGTCACTCCTTTAATTATTTTTGTTGTACGAGATATCTTATTCAAGAGCGGACAGGATGCTATGGGATCATGACCTTATTAGTGAAAATGTACGATAGCCCTAAGATTATGATTAGTCAATAAAGGTAAAATGGCCCGTACATTAGGAATACTGGTATTTTTTCAATCGGTTTTTCATACCTTTAATATATTCAGGAAAATGTAGCCCTATTACAGGGGGAGTGTATATGTTGAAAGGGAAAATGAAAGCAGTTGTCAAACATCACCGAGGATATGGGGCACAATTGCAAGCTGTCGACATTCCGGATATTCGTGAAGATGAGGTGTTAATTCGAGTCAAAATGGCCTCAATCTGTGGGACGGATATTCACATTTTCACCTGGGATAAATGGTCGCAGGGAAGAGTGAATCCACCATATGTATTTGGGCATGAATTTGCCGGAGAAGTGATTGAGGTAGGGGGGAAGGTGAGTAATGTTTCAGTTGGTGATTACGTTTCCGCCGAAACCCATATCGTGTGCGGTACATGCCGGCAATGTTTAACGGGACAGTTACACATTTGTAAAAATACAAACATTATTGGTCTCGATACACAAGGGTGCTTTGCTGAATATGTAGCTTTGCCAGCTAAGAATCTTTGGAAAAATCCGATTGACATGCCACTTGATATAGCTACGATCCAAGAACCGATGGGAAATGCAGTCCATTCTGTGCTTGCTGGTGAAGTGCTTGGTAAAACGGTGGCGATCATTGGCTGCGGACCAATTGGGCTTATGGCAGTGGCTGTAGCAAAGGCTGCAGGTGCAGATAAAGTTATCGCTCTTGATGTTAATGATTATCGACTTCAGCTGGCAAAAAAGATGGGGGCTACGCACACAATTCATTCAATCAAGCAAAATCCTCTGGAAATCACGGCAAGACTCACAGATATGGATGGGGTGGATGTGGTCTGCGAAATGAGCGGTAATCCTACGGCCATCGATCAAGGGTTTAAAATGGCTACAAATGGCGGGAGGATATCAATTTTGAGCCTGCCAGCTCAACCGGTCACGCTTAATATAACGGAGGATATTGTGTTCAAGGGTCTTACTGTCCAAGGAATAACAGGAAGAAAAGTGTTCTCAACCTGGCAGCAGGTTTCGAGCCTGCTAGGGAGTGGAAAAGTTGATGTCACACCGATGATTACACATCGTTTTTCGCTAAGTGACTTTGAAAAGGGTTTTGAACTGATGATAAAGGGACAGTGTGGTAAGGTACTCCTAATACCTTAGCCAACTTAAAAGGAGGAGAAATGAAGGGTTTTGAATATTTTAAAGAAGAAGTAGATGCTTTAAAAAAAGCCGGAAAGGAACTAGGAATTATTTAATTAACTATTAAGAAGAGGCTTAGTTCGTCACATGGAATGTGGTGAATTGAGCTTTTTTAGTACTTATTTTTACCGAGTTTGTGAAATTTTTCTTACAAATGTAGTAGGCACGACAGAATGATTGTTTCTTGCTGGTAAAAGCTTTATACTATGTTAATGTGGATATATCACACTTTAAAGCTAATATTTACTGGTAATTTTATAAGGAAAATACGTATAAAAATCTTTAGAACAAGACAGGTCTTGAAATAGTTAGGGAAACAAATAAACTAACTATTTTGAAAGGAGATTAACATGAACGAGAAACAACGATTAGAATCACAACAAGTACACGCTGAAAATCCAGCGGACAAAAAATCCGACAAGGACTACAGTAAGTACTTTCAGGCCGTTTATATTCCGCCGTCCTTAAAAGATGCGAAAAAACGAGGTAAAGAAGAAGTCGAATATCATGATGATTTTGCGATTCCAGAAGATTTCCGTGGAATGGGAGAAGGCAAAAAGTTCTACATTCGTACATACGGTTGTCAAATGAATGAACATGATACAGAAGTCATGGCTGGTATCTTCACGGCCCTAGGCTATCAACCGACAAACACGGTAGATGATGCTAACGTCATTTTACTTAACACTTGTGCGATTCGGGAAAATGCAGAGAATAAAGTGTTCGGGGAACTCGGCCATTTAAAATCATTAAAATTGGAACGACCTGATTTATTGCTTGGTGTTTGTGGTTGTATGTCTCAAGAAGAATCAGTTGTAAAAAGAATCCTTGAGAAACATCATTTTGTTGATATGATTTTCGGAACTCACAACATTCATCGTCTACCCCAAATTCTAAATGAAGCGTATCTTTCAAAGGAAATGGTCATTGAGGTTTGGTCTAAAGAAGGCGATGTAATTGAGAACCTTCCGAAAGTGCGTAAAGGCAAAACGAAAGCATGGGTAAATATCATGTATGGCTGCGATAAATTTTGTACTTACTGCATCGTGCCTTTCACAAGGGGAAAAGAAAGAAGCCGCCGTCCGGAAGATATCATTCAGGAAGTTCGTCATTTAGCGGCACAAGGATATAAAG
>NZ_JBFUIB010000182.1:0-6857 GCF_056402095.1 Peribacillus sp. P4_C12 | reverse complement strand
TGCTGAAACGATTAAAGAAGGGAATTAGAAGGCGTAGCATCTTCATTTAAGAAAGATTTGATAGCGTTAATCATTCCTTCATTTTCTTCTGTTGAACCAATCGTTACACGCAGACTGTTCGGGAAACCGAACGATTTTCCAGACCTTGCAATGTATCCACGCTCTAGCAAATATTGAAATACTACATCCGCATCCTGTTTGAAATGTATGAAAATAAAATTACCTTGTGATGGGTAATAAGCTAGATTTTCCTTACTACAAAACTCATAATATTGATTGAGTCCTTTTTGGTTCTCAGTATTACACTTTTCAATGAAGGCTTGATCTTCCAGAGCAACAATAGCAATCTTTTGTGCGAAAGTATTGACATTGAATGGTTCTCGGGATGGGTCGAGCTTCTGAATAATATCATCATCTGCCAATCCGTACCCGACCCTAAAACTGGCAAGACCATAAATTTTTGAAAATGTTCGAAGTATAATTAAATTCTTAAATTTATTGATCCATTGATTTGTTTTCGGGTAATCCTCAGCCACTGCATATTCACAATAGGCTTCATCCAATACGACAAGAACATCATTCGGTACCTTTTCAATGAATGTTAATAAATCCTGTTCCGGAATGTATTTTCCTGTTGGATTATTAGGTGTACAAACCCAG
This sequence comes from Peribacillus sp. P4_C12, assembly GCF_056402095.1. Taxonomy (NCBI): domain Bacteria; kingdom Bacillati; phylum Bacillota; class Bacilli; order Caryophanales; family Bacillaceae; genus Peribacillus; species Peribacillus sp. P4_C12. Next base: position 6,197 of record NZ_JBFUIB010000182.1, on the reverse strand, counting down.
ACAACAGCAGTGTTCTCATCTATCGCTTTTAGCATACCTTCTAAATCATGTGCTCCGTCAATATGAGGAACTTCTCTGATTTCCGCGCCTTCAAGTGTAGCATTATGGCGATACTGCGAAAACGTGCCTGTTGCCATGACGGTGTTTTTACCAGCTCCCAATAGGCTTCTAGAAATGATTTGAATGTTCTCATCAGACCCATTTCCAAAAATAAGCTGTGTTTCTTTTACACCTGTATGCTTTGCAACAGCTTCTCTAAGCAATGTTGCATATCCATCCGGATAGATAGCAAAAGAATGGGTTGAGTTCTTAACGCTTTCTCTGACCTTTTCAGAACAACCAAAAGGATTTTCATTTGAAGCTAATTTCGTGATTTTTTCAAGACCGTACATTTTTTTTACTTCATCGGTTGATTTCCCAGGTTGATAAGACTTCAACGAAAGGACCGCATCATTCCACTTCATGTCATTCACCTCTATATTTTTATCACTTTAAAGTAAGAAAGTGTGAGAATAGTATATCATATTCTTTTTCCTAAAATCTTATCTTATATTTTATTTGTCAAATCCGGCCGCAATACGACAGCTCCTGCTTGATAAACATGTTGTATCTCTTTTTGAGATTTTGTTGTATTTACATGAATCATTACCCGTATACAAGATGGAAGGGAGTTGCTTACTGGTATTTCTTGCATGCACGTTACTGGCACATATGTCCAACCCTCAAATTTACGTAGGGCTTTGGCTGGAAAGACAGAGCGTATCTCATCCGTTGCAGAAAAAAATACAGAGGCAACCATATCAGGATCAATCTCGTTGACCCGAATGATTTCTGCCATCAACTGCTCAACAGCAGCAATCACTTCCATTTCTGTGTCCTTCTCTACTGTTGTTGCGCCCCTTATTCCTCTTATCACACACAGTTCCCCCATTTCCTGTATTTTATTTCATTTCAATCATTTCCTCTATCAGCACAGAGTCGGCTATATCCATTAATAATGGAGACCCCAATTGTTTAAGCAAGACAAAGGTAGCACCTTCATTGATTGATTTTTTGTCTGTTTTCATTAAATTAAGTAAAGTTTCTTTTTCAAGTTGTAAAGGAATGGTTGTTTGATAACCTAAAGAAGATACCCAATTAATAAACTCGTCAAGTTTAAAATCAAGACCCTGTTCTCTACTGCTTAATTTAAGAGCATATACCATCCCGATTAAAATGGATTCACCATGCGTAAAGTTTCCATATCCCATAGAGCCTTCCACAGCATGTCCAAGTGTATGACCGAAATTTAAAAAGGCACGAATCCCCATTTCTTTTTCATCTTCTTCGACAATGGACGCTTTTATGCCAATACCTTTTGTAATCATCGTTAAAAATTGCTCATCTGTTATATTATTCAAATCAACAATATTCGACTTTAACCACCGATAAAACTCTTTATCTGCTATCAAGGAATGTTTAATGACTTCAGCAAAACCCGACCGTAATTCTTGAAGTGGGAGAGTCTGCAAAAATTCAAGATCATATATGACTGCTTCTGGCTGATGAAAGGCCCCAATCATATTTTTTCCAAGAGGGTGATTGATGGCAACTTTGCCGCCCACAGCACTATCATGGGCGAGCAGAGTCGTCGGAACCTGGATAAATGGAATCCCTCTCATAAAAGTAGCCGCAACAAATCCAGCCAGATCACCGACTGCACCACCACCAAGGGCGATAATCAATGACTTGCGATTAAGTTGTTGAGATAAGCAATAGCTTTGGCATTCATAAAACACTTCAAACGTTTTAGCATGCTCTCCTTCCGGTACAACATAGTGCAGGACCGGTTTTCCCGTCTTAATCAGAGCTTTTTTCACAGTTTGTAAATGAAGTTCAGCTACTTTCTCATCGGTTATAATCAAAATCTTATTTAGTTGATTTAATTCATGTGTTATAAAATCGGGCAGCTCGTTAATCGCCTGTTTACCGATTAAAACTGGATATTGCTTGGAAGCCGTTTTTATTTGCATGGATTCCATAGTTTAAAACTCCTTTACTTCTTCCCGATAAGAGTTCATGTATTCTGCCAATTGCTCATAACGATCTGAAGGGAATTGATCAACAATCGCTGCTGCAAGTTCCCAAGCCACTACAGCCTCGGCAACAACAGCAGCAGCAGGAACTGCACAGCTATCGGAACGTTCGACACTTGCTTCAAATACTTCCTTAGTATCAATATCAACACTTTTCAACGGCTTATATAAAGTAGGAATTGGCTTCATAACGCCACGAACAATAATCGGCATTCCAGTTGTCATACCGCCTTCAAAACCGCCAAGGCGATTGGTTTTACGGTAATAACCATTTTCTTTGTCCCAAGCAATTTCATCATGAACATCACTGCCAAAACGATGGGCCGCTTCAAACCCAAGACCTATTTCTACCCCTTTAAACGCATTAATACTCATAATCGCTGCTGCAAGCTTTGCATCTAGTTTACGGTCATAATGAACATAACTTCCTACGCCCACTGGCATTCCTTCTACAATGACTTCAACGATGCCGCCAATCGAATCCCCTTTTTGTTTCGCTTCATCAATTGCATCTTTCATCTGCTGCTCTACGTTTTTATCAAAACATCTGACTGAAGATTCTTCCGTAACTTGCTGTAATTGCTGAATTGTTTCATATTGTGGTGGCTCAGCCTTTATTCCACCAATTTCCAATACGTGTGAAGCCACTTCAATCCCCAATAACGACAATAACTTTTTAGCGACAGCACCGGCAGCAACCCTTACAGTCGTTTCACGGGCTGAAGAACGTTCCAATACGTTTCTTAAATCACGATGCCCATATTTAATACCGCCGTTCAAATCTGCATGACCAGGACGAGGACGAGTAATTTTACGTTTGATCTCTTCAGCTTCTTCCTCTGAAAGTCCTTCACTTCCCATAATTTTAGTCCAATGTTTCCAGTCGTCATTCTCAACAACTAAAGCAACCGGTGACCCTAGTGTGTAGCCATGTCTGATTCCCGAAGATATAAAAGCCTGATCTTTCTCAATCTGCATTCTTCGTCCACGACCATGCCCTTTTTGCCGGCGTCCTAACTCTTCATTAATATCCTCATTCGTAATCGGCATCCCTGCCGGTAATCCCTCAATAATAGTAGTCAGCTGCGGACCATGTGATTCTCCCGCTGTTAAATATCTCATCTTCCAGCCCCCTTTTAGCACTTTAAAGTGTATATGTATCAATATACCACAATTTTATGAAATGTGGGTATATGTAAAACGTAAAAACCTTTGTTGTTTGAATTTATTCACTTTTCATTTTATTTTACATGTTCTTCAACATTTTCGATATAGTTTAATCTCTCTTATCATAGACATACAGTCTCTGTTTTTTCATAGCAAGTAAAACGAAAAAGGACTGAATGCATTATCAGCCCTTGTATACTATTTACCTTTTTTTATAAAAAAATGTGTCCATCGTTTCAAACTCATATTTTCCGGGATTAAATATTTGCTCTGTACTTCCTACAAAAAACACTCCCCCACTTTTCAATGACGTACTGAATTTATCATATAAAAGACTTTTGGCATCTTCAGTGAAGTAAATTAAAACATTCCTGCATACGACTAAGTCAAATTCTTGATCAAATCGATCTGCAAGAAGATTATGTTTCTTAAATGTGACTCTTCGCTTAATTTCATCATCAACGCGATAAAAATCCTCTTCTTTTATAAAGTATTGCTTTTTTATATCAGCAGGTACTTCATTCAAGGAACGGTCAGGGTAAACTCCCAATTTCGCACGTGCTAATACATTCTCATCTAAATCCGTCGCTAGTATCTCTATCTGGCTTAAGGGAACAAGATTGGATAAAATCATTGCAATCGTGTACGGTTCTTCACCAGTTGAACAGGCTGCGCTCCATATTTTCAACCTTTTTTGGCCTTCTAATAAAGAGGGAAGAATTTTTTTCTCCAATACTTCCCATCTTTTCGCGTTTCGATAAAACTCTGAAACATTAATTGTCATTCTGTCTAAAAATTCATTTAAAACGTTGGGACTTGTTTGAATGTCTTTATAATATTCACGAAATGAGTGATAACCTCTTTTTTCATAAAGTGAAGTGAGGCGCCGTTTCATTTGTCCTTCCTTATATAATGACAAATCAATGCCTGTCAACATTTTGATTTTTCGAATAAACTCTTCATATTCTTGAGGCATACCTACGACTCCCTTTGTTTTAAGTAGTTCTTCTCTTTATATATCGGAGAGGGCTGAAAATTCTTAAAAAAACAGTTTTTACGACCAGTGACAGTTAAAATTGTCAAGGATTCAAAAAAAAAAAAAAAAGCGGGTACTATCGCATAAGGGCGACAGAACCCGCTTTTTTAAAATTTATTAACTAACTATTAATAAACCCACTCGTTAACAAGTTTAGAATATTCAACAAGTTCTTCTTCTTTGAAGAATAAACCGATTTCACGAACAGCACTTTCAGCTGAATCTGATCCGTGAATGATGTTTTTGCCTACAGTTACTGCAAAATCTCCACGAATTGTAGCTGCTGCTGCATCTTTAGGATTAGTAGCGCCCATCATTTGACGTGCAGTTGCGATTACATTTTCACCTTCCCAAACCATTGCGAAGACAGGACCTGAAGTGATGAAGTCCACTAATTCGCCAAAGAAAGGACGTTCTTTGTGCTCACCATAATGTTGCTCAGCTAGCTCTTGAGAGATAACCATTAATTTTGCTCCTGCTAGAAGGAAGCCTTTCTTTTCAAAGCGGGAAACGATTTCACCGATTAAATTACGTTGAACGCCGTCAGGCTTTACCATTAAAAATGTTCTTTCCATAATTGTCACTCCTAATATGTATCATTGTTATTTGCCTATATAAGGCAATCCTTTTAGAATATTACCATTGTTTGATGAGTTTCGCAACTCCAAGTCCTAAAACTTTCTTTTTCCGATATTTTTCGCTATATCAGATAATGTTTTCCTTGCTTTAATAGCAGGAAGACCTTTCAACTCGGAAAAAGCTTTTTCTAAATACATGTCACTGATTCTAGCAGCTTGCTCAATGGCGCCTGAAGATTTGATAGCATTGATTATATGGGTCATTTCGTCTTTAGACGTATCTTCCCGAACTGTTTCGATAAGCCTTTTCAACTTTGGATCTTCCATCGCAATCAATACTGGTAAAGTAATGTTTCCTTGAATCAAATCGCTTCCAGCCGGTTTCCCAAGTTCCTCTTCCGAAGCCGTAAAATCCAAGATATCATCAGTAATTTGATATGACATCCCGACATAATAACCAAATTTAAATAGCTTTTGATGAATTTTCTCATCGACACCCGCTGAAATAGCTCCCAACTGGCAGCTAGAAGCAATGAGTAATGCTGTCTTTCGTTTGATTCTTCGGAAATAAATCCGCCAATTTTGATTAAAATTGTATTTATCTTTAATTTGCTCGATTTCTCCAAGGCATAGTTCAACCATAGTATCCGCGAGAATTTGATGCGYAAGCGGCGACTCAATTACTGCCATCATTTCTAGTGCCCGTGCAAAAATGAAGTCGCCTGTATACATGGCGACACGATTATCCCATTTTGATTTTATAGTTGCAGATCCCCTGCGTAAGTCCGCATCATCAACAACATCATCGTGTACGAGAGAAGCAGTATGGATTAATTCCAATGTTGCTGCAACATGCTTTACGACATGAATATCATAATCGCCAAACTTCGCACCCAAAAGGACGAATACCGGACGAATTCGTTTTCCGCCGGATTGCAGTAAATGCAGTGAAGCTTCCCTTAAAACAGTGGAGTCTGCTTCAATTGCGGCTTCTAGTTCTTTTTCTATTAATTGCAAATCTGTATTCAAAAAGGAATACATCATTTTAAATTTCATACATTTCACCCAGCTTTGTCCATTGCTATTATGCTTTATTTGAAGGCTTGTACCCGAAATGTGTTGCTGCAACACCACCGAAATGGGCCTTGTAACTGACATTTTCCATTCCTGCCTGTTTGAACATACTTTCAAGCTTTTTCATGCCCGGGAAATCGCGCGCAGATTCCTGCAGCCATGAATATTCGTTATAGCTTTTAGCGAATAGTTTGCCAAACACGGGCATTATGAAACGGAAATAAAAATAATAGCCCTGTTTAAATCCAAGCATTGTTGGCTGTGAGG
>NZ_JBFUIB010000181.1:0-6916 GCF_056402095.1 Peribacillus sp. P4_C12 | reverse complement strand
ATTGGAGTACCTGGTCTAATTCTCATCTTAATATTAGCATTAATTATTTTCGGTCCGAAGAAACTTCCCGAGATAGGTCGTGCTTTTGGACAAACACTGCGTGAATTTAAAAAATCTACGAGTGAATTAACAAAAGGTGATTATGAAGAAGAAAAGAAAACACAACAAAAAAATCATGAATAATTAAATGCTGGGCGTAAGATGGTACCGTCTTGCGCCTTTATGCTGAAACAAAGATACGGATTTTCAGATGAAGGCGTGATCAACTTTGGAAGATAAAGAATTAAATATCATCGATCATCTCGATGAATTGAGAAAACGGCTTATCATTACGGCTGTTGCTTTTTTCATCTTTTTTATCGTTAGTTTTATTTATGTTAAAGATATCTATAATTGGTTTGTGAAGGATCTTGATTTCGACTTAATGGTATTAGGACCGAGTGATATTATCTGGATTTACTTTATGCTTTCAGGAGTTGTAGCCATTGCCGCAACGATTCCGATAATTGCTCTGCAAATCTGGTTATTTGTTAAACCGGCTTTGATGCCAAATGAAGTAAGAGCCACRCTTGCATATATACCTGCTCTCTTCATACTTTTTATCGGAGGACTTGCTTTTGGTTATTTTGTCATCTTCCCAACCATTCTTCAATTTTTGATTGAATTGGGCGATGATATGTTCATAACCAATTTTACAGCGGATAAGTATTTTTCATTCGTCTTGAATATGACGCTTCCTTTTGCTGTTTTATTTGAGCTCCCTGTAGTTACCATGTTTTTGACCTCAATTGGTGTAATTAACCCATACGTGCTTCAAAAATTAAGGAAGTATGCTTATTTTGTACTTGTGGTTATAGCGGTTTGTATTACGCCACCTGATTTTATGTCAGACTTTTTGGTTATGGTTCCTCTATTGTTATTATATGAAATCAGTATTTCACTATCTAAAATAGTGTATAAACGTAAGGTGAAGCGAGAAAGTTTACTTGAAGAAACCTTTAATAACGAGGAAGATTTATAAAAAAATGACCCATGAAGGCATTATGCCCTTGTGGGTCATTTTGTAATTTAAAAAATGCTGGGGCTTGTCAGTTTTTATACATATGAATATTTATACTTTTGGGTTTATTGTGTATAATATAAGCAATCGGTTAAAAATGAGGATTGATAATTTGATGTTCAAATGCTTGGAATTCAAAGATTGTTTTGGACATAAGGTCACAATTTCAGAAATTCCTGTTTTATTGCCTAGTGATCCGAATTTTTTTATGTTGACCGTGCGTTTGGAAGTGTTTGTAAAACGAGTTTTTGATAATAAAGATCATAAAGAAAATTACTCATTTAAGCATTATTTAGCATCAGTACTTAAACGGCCTGTTTATCACAAGATTTTTTATGAGAATTTACTTAATAATGCGTAATGTGGACTGTTCCATAGCTAACTTCTCCTATAAAAGAGATGCCTCTAATTCCATGTAATATCGAATAAGCGGCGTGTGGTTAGTTGGTTATGGGATAGTCTTTTTTTTGTGTAATCATTTAGAATTAAATGTATTCTTTAACATAGAAAATGAATAGTTTAGTTTGAATGCGTTCTTTGAGTAGGTATAATACAATAGATATGTTAATTTAGGGATGTGTAATGATGAATAAAGTAAAGATAGTAACAGACTCAACAGTAGATATGACACCAGAAGAACTAGAATATTATGATATAACAATGGTTCCTCTATCAATCTATATTGATGGAGAGACTTTTTTGGATAAGGTTGAAATAGAACAGGAAGAATTCTTGATAAGAATGAATCTGTCTAAAGAACTTCCAAAAAGCTCTCAACCAGCAGTAGGAACCTTTGTGGAGGTATATGATGAACTTGGGAAAGACGGTAGTGAGATTATTTCTATTCATATGACTGGTGGTATGAGTGGCACAGTCCGCTCAGCGGAGAGCGCGGCTAGTATGTCTGATTCAAAAGTTACCGTTTTAGACTCTAAATTCATTTCAAAGGCCATGTCATTTCAGGTTATTGAGGCAGCAAAAATGGCGAAAGAAGGTAAATCTTCTGAAGAGATAATTGAACGCCTAGAAAACATTAAAAAGCAGTCAAGTTTAATCATTGTTATTGAAACTCTTGATAACCTTGTGAAGGGTGGAAGAATTGGTAAAGTTTCTGCGTTTATCGGTTCCCTATTGCACATCAAGCCGATTGCTCTTCTTGACGATGGTGTACTGAATCCTGTGTCCAAGGCTAGAAGCCAGTCACAGGTTGTGAAATATATTGTCAAGAAATTCAAGGAAGATACACACGGAAAAACAATTAAAAGCATTGGGTTTGTTCATGCAAACGGTTTTGAAATTGCGGATAAAGTTCGCAAATCCATATCAGAATTATCAGGTTTTCACGATATAAAGATAGAGGCAACTACTGCTGTAGTCAGTACCCATACAGGTGAAGGCGCCATGGCTATTATGTATTATTGGGACTGATTTCTAATAGAAAAGCAGTTACCGAAGTTATGTGTATGATTTGAGCTATTTCATTGTTCAATAAATTGTCTTTAGTTTGTAGAAAGAGTTACTTTTCTCACACCACTTGGTCTGGTAGAATAAATGAAGTAACAGAATATTTTATACAGAAGGACGGGGTAGGGATGAGAATGCTGCATTTGCTTAAGGCAGCTATAGGCACAACGGTATTATTGCTGTTAACAGCATGCGGTTCAAGCGGAGTACCTGATGCGAAAAACTGGGACCTTGAAAATTTCAGTTACATAGATCAGGAAGGGGAACCCTTTTCAAAAAGTGACCTTAAAGGAAAGGTTTGGGTCACGGACTTTATCTTTACAAGTTGTGAGGATGTATGTCTGCCAATGACTTCAAATATGTCTAAACTTCAAAAAATGTTGAAGGACGAAGGCATCTCAGATGTAGAGTTTGTTTCCTTTTCAGTGGATCCAGAGATTGACAAACCCGATGTATTAAAAAAGTTTGGTGACCAATTTAATGTGGACTATACTAATTGGCACTTCCTAACTGGTTATGGTCAAGAAGAGATCGAGCAATTTGCATTAGACAACTTTAAAACACTTGTTAAGAAGCCTGAAAAAGAGGACCAGGTTATCCACGGGACTAGCTTTTTTCTAGTGGATCAGGATGGGAAGATTATTCAAGAATACACAGGTTTGCAGGATATTCCATTTGATGAAATCATCAAGCATATTAAAATTTTACAGAATTATTGAACAGGTTAAATTACCTGTTCTTTCTGTTTTTATAGTTTTAAAATAAAATTAAAGGGAAAAGTCCATTATCCTATAGTCAAATAGTTGTAAATCGTTTATGAACGAAACAGCAGAAGTGAAGAATGATTTTACATGCTAAGTACATGCTAAAATTTATAGGACTAGCTTTTAATCCCTGCTTTTTTTCATAGTATATAGTAACTATTGCTTTAGCAAGGAGTAGGATAGAAAGAGGGTATATTGTTTGCAATCTTTCGTTTTCTACATGATATAATATATGGGTAGGAAGGTGAGGATCATGTGGTACAAAATCACCTGTCTTTTCATATGCCTAGTTTGGATTTCAGGTTGCAGTCAAAGTGAAACTGTTTCAAATCAGTCATCAGTTCAGCAAAAGAGCGTCATTGAACTGAGTGAAAAGGAAACCATTCCAGCCAGCTTTTTTCCGGATCCTGTTCAAATTGTTTCCATCGGTGATTCCTTGACCCAAGGTGTCGGGGATAGCAAAGATAATGGCGGCTATCTGCCTTATTTACAAAATAAGCTTGAAAAAGAACCATCCATTATTTCTGTAGAGATGATTAATCATGGCATTCGGGGAAATCGGACCGATCAACTTTTAAAAAGATTGGATAAGGCAGAAATTCAAGAAGACATTGAACAAGCCGACTCCATAGTTGTCACAATCGGTGGAAATGATATCATGAAGGTATTTAAACAGAATTTTTCCAACTTGGAACTGAATCAGTTTGATTCAGCAAAAATAGGATATGAAAAAAGATTAAGACAGATACTTGATAAGGTGCGCTCTGAAAATGATCACGCCCAGATTTACCTTGTGGGTGTATATAATCCATTTTCAAAATGGTTTGCCGATTTTTATGAACTTGATATGATCATGAATGATTGGAATGAAAGCGGGAAAGAGATTATCAAGGAATATGATTCAGCTTATTTTATCGAGATAGATGATATTTTTAAAAACTCTGAAGAAGACTTGCTGTATGCTGAGGATTATTTTCATCCGAATGATCGCGGGTATGAGCTAATTGCAACAAGAATCTATAATAACATGGAAATTACCACTATTGGAAWGGACACGTTAGAAGCTAGTGCCAAAGGAGATGATGACCAAGAATGACAAAAGTCAAATGGAAGGCTTTGTTTATTTCTTTATTAGCCCTAAACATCCTGGTCATCCTGTTCGTCCTGATTTTAGTTAATCTTCCGGCTAAAGATAAAGAGCTGATACCAAAAGTAAGTTACGAAGAGGATATACAATTTCAGATTCATACGAATCGGGAAGACCTGACTCGATTAATCAACCAGTATCTTGATAAAGAAGGATTGACAGGATCTATTCATTATGAAGTTTTTTTAACGGATGAAGTCGAGCTGTATGGAACAATGCCATTTTTTAATCGTGAAGTTGAAATGAAATTAACGTTTGAACCAATTGCTCAAAAGAATGGTGATTTGATCTTAAAGCAAAAATCTGTTGCTGTTGGACAGATGAATCTTCCGGTTTCATATGTCATGAGTTTAATAAACGATCGGTATAATATGCCGGAGTGGGTCAGTATTCGCCCTAACGACGAAAGTATTTATGTATCACTGCAGGATATGGAACTTAAAAGCGATATTAGAGTAAAGGCAAAAGAATTTGATTTGAAAAATGATGATATTTCATTTTTATTGACCATCCCGTCTTCGCTGCAGTGAATAAAGAATAAATGGGTAAAAAACCAGGATCAAGGTATCCTGGTTTTTTACCCATTTATGTTTATGGAGTTAATGTAAGTGTTTCTAATGCAGGTTGATCTTGATTCAATCCGATTATATAAATAGTTGATGAGGTATCTGCATGAAAATCTGTGTTAGGTAATGAAAGTGCAACATCTTTTGTACCAGCGGTTCTCACTTCAAAATCAACTTTCATAGGGTATAGATTTAAATATTCGCTTACTTTACGAAACGGAAGGTTTGCAAACACGACATCTCCATCTTTTACGGCAATATCGACTGAAGGTGTATCATATGATAGATGGATAAATCGTACCTTGGCTTCATTTTGAGGAACATATGGATTATCTTCTAAAGTTAACATTTTCAACGAGTCATTTGCCCCAGCGGCAGCGACTGTAAATGATTTTCCACTTTCGAGCGCGACCTTCCGGCTCAATATGGTTGAAGTGGTTTGCCCAGTAGGGTATATATCAATTTGATACATTCCAGGTGGTAATGATAAATAACCACTGTTACCTTTATATACAAAATTCTTGAGAATGCGCATTTCATTTACATATACATCGATAGCTGGAGCCTTTGGGGCAGCGTGTAAAATTCTTACATATGAGGGTGCTACTGCATTTCTTTGTTCATATCTCATGGGTTGTGTTGCTTTTTCGAGACTTTTTAAGTGCTTATGATAATAATAATCATGCAGATGTGGATTGCTGTATTTATAGTAAGAGGATAGTAAATCATAAGCTACGGCTTTTTGTAAAAATGATTGTTTATCGCTCAAATTCCTTCACCTCTCATTTTATTCATTATGAACCCATCATATGGAAGTATGCTTGGGCATGTGTCAAACCTAACTTGAAGTGGTGAGACAGCATATATTAATAATTTTGAACGGCAAAATATTTTACAGGGCAAAATAAAAGCGTTAAAATGCATTCAATGGAACGTTTGCATAAAAGGAGGATATTTCATTTGACTAAGCAATTAGAGAAAGCAACATTCGCAGGCGGCTGTTTCTGGTGTATGGTAAAGCCATTCGATGAGCAGCCTGGTATCGAATCCGTTATCTCAGGCTATACAGGGGGTACAAAGGAAAATCCTACTTACAAAGAGGTTTGTTCAGAAACCACGGGACATTATGAGGCTGTTCAGATTACTTTTGATCCGAGTGTATATCCTTATGAAAAATTAATAGAATTGTTTTGGCAGCAAATTGACCCAACTGATCCAGGAGGACAATTTTATGACCGTGGCAGTTCCTATCAAACGGCGATTTTTTATCATGACGAAAATCAACGTAAAATTGCTGAAGCTTCTAAAGTAAAACTGCAGGAGAGCGGCAAATTTACCAAAGCAATTGTTACTCCGATTATTCCTGCCCAAACGTTTTATCAGGCTGAGACGTATCACCAGCATTATTATAAAAAGCAACCTGAGCATTACGAAAGGTATTCGATTGGGTCAGGACGTAAATCATTTTTACAACATCATTGGGGGGAAAAAGATGAACAGTAAAGAAGAATTAAAGCAGAAGCTTTCACCAATTCAATATGAAGTTACTCAAAATAATGGGACAGAACCAGCTTTTCATAATGAATATTGGAACTTGAAGGAAGCAGGACTATATGTGGACGTCGTTTCTGGCAACCCACTTTTTACTTCAAAGGAAAAGTTTGATTCTGGCTGTGGATGGCCAAGCTTCACAAAACCGCTAGTGGAAGAAGAAGTGGTAGAAAATCTAGATACTAGCTACGGTATGAGAAGGATTGAAGTGCGCTCAAAAACAGCCGATTCTCATCTTGGTCATGTTTTCAATGATGGACCCGGACCATCTGGGTTACGTTATTGCATCAATTCTGCCTCGTTAAAGTTCATTCCGGTCCAAAATCTTGAAAAAGAAGGATACGGGGAATACAAGAAGCTGTTT
>NZ_JBFUIB010000180.1:0-6940 GCF_056402095.1 Peribacillus sp. P4_C12 | reverse complement strand
AGTCTACTGTGAGGGCAGTACGTTCATATAAGAAATAATAGTAAACGGTATATATCAATTGGAAAATAATATAAGGTAAAATTAATTTTTTTGTAATTTTAGCTAAATACCCTTTTTGATAAAAACCTTTTGCAAAGAACCCTGAAACAAGGATAAAAGCAGGCATGTGAAAGGAATAAATGGTTTTATATAGAGCGTAAATTGTTTCACTGTCGTGTATATACGTATTTAGTAAATGTCCAAAGACGACAAAGGCCATGAGAATGAACTTGGCGTTATCAAAGAAAAAATCACGTTGTTTCATATTTGCCTCCATTAATAAATTTTAAGGTAGCTAGAAAGCATTGTTATTTATATACCCTTAATCSATAGAATTAAATCTCATATTAGTAATTTTATTAAATCATTCTTAAATTAAGCTTAACTCTAAGTATTAGTCGATTCAACATACTATAATTTAAAATAAAGTAAAATTTTGACTTTTGGTAGGTAATATGATTTTACTGATTTTTGAAAATACCGAGGAGATTTAAGATAGTTGTCGAATAAAGTTGGGTAAGTATTGGTCTTTGAATAAGGGGTGTAAATATGAATTTAGGTTATGAGAATGAAACGGGATATAAACAAAAAATTATAAAATTAAATAAACAGATTGAAAGATATAACGAAATTTTCAATTCTATGTTAGAGCCCTATATTAGGGTAGATGAGGAACTAAGGTTCACTTATGTGAATGAGGCAGCTTGTACTCTGTTGGAAACACCGAGAGAGCAGCTGGAGTTACTGAAGTTAACTGATTTTCTTCAGGTCATCCCTTTGACTCAAGAAGAATTCGGCTCACAAAGTAGTAGCGAGGAAAGAGAAAAGAAAATGATTCAGCTTCATACAGGAGCGCTAAAGCAAATTGAATTTTTGCGTATTGGAGCACCTTCCGAAGGACAGCAAATTTATCGTTTGGAGGATGTGACATTGGATGTTTCATCCTCCCGGGAAACATTAATGTCACGGCAGATGTTTTTGGACATTTTTGATACAGCCATTGAGAGCATCGTACTTTTTGATAGCTCTGGAATAATCATAGAAGTGAATCATGCATTTATCCATGTCCTGGGCATTCCGAAAAAGGATATTGTCGGAAAAAATATGACGGATCTCATTTCCCAAAAATATAAGTCATATTGGGAAGAAAGTATTAGAAGAGTCTTCAGTGAGTCGAACTTCAGAGGAGAGGTAGAGATAATAGTTCATGATGAGCCACATCCATTTATTTTTTCACTAAGTTCCACAGTCGGAAATGAATTATATATGTCGGTGTTTCGAAAGCTTACTGAATCGAATTTAATGGAAAAGAAGTTAGAGACGAGCGAAAGGATTTTTGCAGAATTATTTGACCAGTCAATGGATGCGATAATATTTTGGAATGATGACGGAATCATTTTTCGAGTAAATCATTCAGCCTGTAAAATATTTGAGTCTAGTAGGGAAGACTTGATAGGCAGTTATATTTGGAAATATGTCTACAGCAATAATCAACATTTTAATCAGATGATGGATACGTTTGAAAGAGACACCCAGGTCAGGGGTGAACTGATTTATAAAATGCCGAATCATCAAATTAAATTACTTGAATTAACTGCAAAAAAACATGAAGGTGAAGGTTATAATGTGACAATCTTTCGGAATGTCAGCGAGCGATGGCTGATTGAGAAAGAATTACGGGATAGTGAAAAGAAATTCAGGAAAATTTTTGAGGGAACATTAGATGGCTTGATTTTATGGAATGAAAAAGGGTTTACAGACATTAATGAGGCGGGACAGGGAATTTTGGGGATTTCGAAGGATAAACTTCTTTCTTTTACTGTTAAGGAGTTTATTGAAAAAATACCTGGGAATGCAGCTGATCTGAACGCTCATATTGAAAAAGTCTACAAACATGGGGTTTACTCATCTATCATCCCGATAATGTTTGAAAATGGAAGAGTTAAGCATATTGAATTTTTAACTAGAGAAAATTTATATTCGAGCCTGCATTTAACCATTTTTCGTGATGTGAGTAAAAATCTTGAAATGCAGGAGCAAATTCGGAAATCAGATACCTTAAATGTTGTTGGTGAACTGGCTGCAGGGATTGCCCATGAAATTAGGAATCCAATGACGGCTTTAAAAGGATTCATCCAATTGCTTGAGGACGGTGTCAAGGGTGATTTCTCTACATATTTTCATGTTATTACCTCTGAAATTAAGCGGATTGAAACCATAATCACTGAATTTTTGGTGTTGGCAAAGCCTCAAGCACTTAAATTTTTCAAACAAGATGTTCATACAATTCTGAAGGAGACGCTTGAGTTGCTTGCCGCTCAAGCTCTACTGGAAAATATTCAATTTGAGACGAACTTTGAAGAAGAAGAGTTTACTGTTTTCTGCGAAGCAAATCAGCTAAAACAAGTATTTATTAATATTATTAAAAATGCATTGGAAGTCATGCCGGATGGTGGTTCTGTTCGTATTAAGACGAGAAGATTTTCCGAGAAGTACGTTTGTATATCCATTATCGATCAAGGGATGGGAATCTCGACGGAAATGCTGAAAAAGTTGGGTGAACCTTTTTATACGACAAAGGATAGAGGGACAGGGCTGGGACTTATGGTTAGCTATAAAATTATTGAGGAACATAATGGCTATATCGAAGTGGAGAGTAAAGTTGAGAAGGGGACTAGCTTTCATATATATTTACCATTCGAGAGTTAAACAGGAGGATGAAGATAGGTTGCTTGCAATTTGAAGAGTAGAAGATGAATTTTCTTCCCCTATTTTGTTATTTTTTCAGAAAGCATAAGTAAGTCTGAATGTTAAGAAGGAATCCCTCTTCGATGGATTCCTTTTTTGAATTTCATCCCTCAACGCTAATTTCATTGAAATTAACGGAGGACTCAAATTTAGAATCTAATTGAGATTTACAGGTTTAATGTAAAATCCAACGGTTATTGCTTGCCATTTTGTTAATGAAGTTCTATCTTTCCTTGAAGTGAATGAATCTCTTTAAGGCACTCTATTAACTTATTACTTATTGATAATTTCGTTCTAGTTTGCTATGGTGGTAAACTGTCGAAGTATTTTAGCAAGTAACAAAACAGTGAAAATTAAATATGAATAATATTGGCTCAAGGTTCAGAGTTAGCAGTATGTAAATCTATTTAAGACTTAGGATCCTAAATCAAAACAAGTAGATTATGATAAGAAATTCTCGTCATATCATGTCCGCTGAAGGGTCAGGCTTTATCGCAATTTAAGAAGTTTTGTCTTTTTTTGCGAATCTATTTACATATAAGGCATATTTTGTAATACTTCATTATTATAATGTAACTTTAAAAGGGCAGGAGTAGTGAGTGTTGTTATGAATTCTAGGAGTACTACGGAAATTTGTTCTGAAATTCGAATGAAGCGTTGGGAAATGATGGAGTTGGCAAAAATGTATGGGATGAGTCATGAGTATACCCTTCGCCAAAGCGAGCAACTTGATAAACTGATAAATGAGTATTTAATCCTTCAACATCATTCGTCAGTTGAAGTGAGAAATAAACGAGAAGAAATGGTTGTTATTGTACAGAAGCCCTTTAATGATGATTTTACATTTTAAATGGATCTGAATGAAATGACTTTGTAAATTAGAAATGGAAAAAAATAAAGGGGAGTAAACTCTCATATGGTGTATATATTTTTTTTCAATCCTGTTAGTAATGAACTAAGGAAACATAAGAACAAGGATGGAATATATATAAATATTTAAATGCGGAGAGAGAAGTCGGGCAGCTTTGTTTTAAGAGAGTGATGAACGTTGTGATGTGCTGTCTGCTTATATGATTTCAAAAGATTTGATACAAAGATCATTAAAAATAAGGGGATAGTTTATATTTATTTTTCTCTTAGTTTGGACAACTTGCAGAGGAGTGAACAGAGGAAGGCTCTGAGGACATTCTTTGTGTTGCAGGAAAAGTTCAATTTGGTTAAAAAGCTAGAAAAGTTCAATTAGTTGGTAAATTAGAGTGTTAGGTTTATATGTCGGAGTAAGTTAACTCAACAGAGGTACATAGTATTCTTTTATGATTGAGGGGTTCAATAACTATACCACTTTCTAAATATACAGAAAATTATAGGTGGTTACTTGTATGAAGGCAGCTTCATAGGTGTATCTGGCTTAAATGACAACTTTAAAAATATATCATTAGTCTGAGATGCAAAAACTAAAGGCTGACTCATTTTAAAGGGCCAGCCATGAATGCACGAGAATTATAAAATTTCCAATAATATAACCATAAACAATAGGCCGACAATGAAGGAATAGGTGGATGTGCGCTCATTTCCATCCCCATGGCTTTCAGGGATTAATTCTTTATAGACGATGAAAAGCATAGCACCAGCGGCGAAAGCGAGGCCGTATGGAACTAAAAAACCAATGTAAGAAGTTAAATAAAAACCTATTAGGCCTGTGATTATTTCGATGGTACCGGTTAAAGTGGCTATGATGAACGCCGTAAACTTTCCGATTTTTTGATTGATTAAAAACAAGGCGACAAGCAAACCTTCCGGAGCATTTTGCAGACCGATAGCAAAAGCAATTAAATTGCCCGTATCAGCCGCATCTGAGGCGTAACTGACCCCAACAGAGAGACCTTCCGGGATATTATGCAGTGTAATGGCTGTAATGATAAGCAAAGCCTTTTCATCGAATTGAATGCCACTTTTCGTATGACTGAGATCGATATGTGGAATGTTTTTCTCCATAATTGTTAATGTCATGACCCCGAGAAAAACCCCAATAACAAGCTGAATATACCCCCCAGTGGCTAAAGACTCGGGAATCAGGCTCAGTAACGAAGCAGCCATCATAATACCGGCAGTAAATGCCAGAAGCGTGTCTCTAAAGCGATGTGTGATTGAACCTTGAATGAACAAGATGGGTAACGCACCGGCCCCTGTAGACATAGCAGATAGGATGCTGCCTAATAAAATTCCACTCATAAATTTCTCCTTTGTATGGTACTTATCGTTACTTTTGTGTGTTTTCTGAGTGAAACAATAATTTTTTGTATTGAGATGATAAAAATAGGTTCCAGGAAAAACTCATTTGGTAGTACTGTAATTCTTTATGTGTTTTATTCTTCGGCATACCATTTTTTTAGAGTGAGATCAGTTGGTAGCAACAAACTGATGATTCCTAACAAAGGCAAGAATCCTACAAGCTTAATCATGGATGCGATTCCGATGACATCTGCAATTGCCCCCAATGAAACAGATCCTATGGCGCCCATTCCAAATGCTAGGCCGACGGTCAAGCCAGCCATTGTTCCTACTTTGCCTGGAACTAATTCCTGTGCGTAGATTACGGTAACTGAAAAGCTGCTCATAATAATAAATCCCGCGATCAATAATAGGATAAAGGCGGCTGTAGGCGGGACGAATGGCAACAGAGCGGTTAAAGGCGTACTGGCAGCGAAAGAAAAGAAAATCACGTTTTTACGGCCGAACCGGTCAGCAAGAGGTCCGCCAAAAAATGTTCCTACAGCCCCAGCAGCTAAAAAGGCGAATAGGAAGATCTGTGCGGATTTTATCGTGAATAAATGCTGCTCAATTAAATAAAAACTGTAAAAGTTCGTCATGCAAGAGACATACCAGGAACGGGCAAAAATAATGAATAAAATTAAGACCAGAGCTTTGGCCACTTTATGGGAGCGCTCTTTATTAATTACTTTAGCTGCAACCTTTTTCGGCTTGAAGTGCACCAGCTTTTGAGAATACCATTTGGCAATATACAGTAACAGCATAACGGCTGTAAAGGCAACTAAGGCAAACCAAAGTGCACCTTTTTGACCAAATGGAACAAGTACGATGGCAGTAATGAGAGGGGCAAGAGCTTGCCCGCTATTCCCACCAACCTGATAAATTGATTGTGCCAGTCCTCTCCTAGGACCTCCAGCCATGTATGCAACCCTGGAGCCTTCCGGATGGAAAATGGCTGACCCAAAGCCCATTAGAATGACTGCACCAAGGATTATAGTATAGTTTGGTGCAAGTGCGAGAAGGATGACCCCGATTAAAGTGCTGGTCAATCCAATAGGTAATGCATAGGGAAGGGGCTTTTTATCTGTATAAAAGCCAACTGCAGGTTGGAGAAGCGATGAGACGATATTCAAGCAGAATGCAATCATCCCTAGCTGTGTATACGTTAGAGACATTGATTTTTCAAGAATGGGAAACATGGCCGGTACAACGGCCTGAAGGGAATCATTCATTAAATGACATATTCCTATGATAATCATGATCTTCAGTGTCATATCTTTTTTTTGCGGTTCAGGTTTAATTGCTGTGATACTTGCCATATGTATATTTCCTTCTTTCTAAAATAAGAATCCTACATATTTCAATCATTCGTTCGTAAGTGTGCTCTGTATGTATTACACCCTTGTTTAAATCAATTGTTAGTGTTCGTAATGCCCAGCATATGAGAAATAAACTCATAAATGATCGTATTACTCCAAGTTGTCATTTAATATGGGTAAACTAATAATAACTGTTGTACCTTTTAAAGGTTTACTTGTAAGCTCGATCGTTCCATTAAAAAGTTCAATAATTCGCTTGCACACGAAAAGACCTAATCCAGTTCCTTCTTTTTTGGACGTGTAGAATGGCTCGAACACTTTACTGATGTCTTTTTCATTCAGCCCATGCCCAGTGTCGATGATTTCTATTTTTGCCTTTTCATTTTCTCTGTAAATTTGTATGGTTAGCTTTTTGCCAAGCTCCATTGCCTCCAGGCCATTTTTGGTAATATTAAGAATGACTTGTTTGAGTTGGTCCTTTGTACAATAAACCATGATTGGTTCCTTTACGATGTTCCATTCCACCTCAATATTTAAGTAACGTGCTTCGGATTCTATTATTG
>NZ_JBFUIB010000179.1:0-6956 GCF_056402095.1 Peribacillus sp. P4_C12 | reverse complement strand
GAATCTTACAATCTATACTAGTCCTGAATTGAATTATACAAAGGTAAAGATTGCTTTAAAAAGCATTTCTCTACCTTTTTTAGTTTCCTATTATTTCATATCAATAAGAAAGTGATCTTCTAATATTTAATGATTAAGCATAGAAATTACACTAACAATCGTAGATCTAACTAATTTTTTTTCGCATAAAAGTTAACCGATTACTCCGTCACCTCTATGCTTCCCATGAGCAACTTCAATAATTTTTCCTTTATTACTCAAATTCATATGTTTCTAGTTATCGTCTATAAAATTTTTTAACAATAAATTAATTGAAATCTCAAAGGAACACTATCATTAAAAAATACGCCACTTTCAATAGGCAACCAAAATCAGATATAATAGATAAAAGTAGCCAAAATGGAGGAAAATTAATTGTCTAATAGATTAGGTTTAGTACTAGACGTAGAGACAACTGGATTGCGTCCTACTTCTGATGAAATTATCGAACTTGCCCTTATTCTTTTTACCTATAGCAGCGAAACCGGTGAAATTATTAACCTTGTTGATCAAGAATCGTTTTTAAGAGAGCCTCTCTCTTATCAAGCAAGAAGAAATTATGATCAAGCATACAGGGTTCATGGAATTCCATATAGCTCTGTCGAAGGAAAAAGCTTTCACGATGAAAAAATAAAATCTTTTATAGATCGTTCTGACTCAATTTTTGCCCATAATGCTTCATTCGACAGAAGTTTCCTCTACCATATGTATCCAGAAATCAATAACCATCAGTGGTTCTGTACAATGCGCAATGTCCCATGGAAACAATACGGTTTTGTAAATAGTAAACTCTTAACATTGCTGCGGGCTCATAACATCACAAATTTCCAAACACACCGGGCAATGGACGACATTTCTTATCTAATGGAGCTGCTGCGAAAACCTAGTCCTTCGGGCTATCCCTATTTAAAAGATGTTATTGCTAAAAATCCTATGAAAAAATATGCCCCTTCGTCTCAAAAATCTTGGGTATAATAGAAAAGCAGGAAATTCTAAATAAATTTCCTGCTTTTCTATTTAAACATCCTGGTAAAAATACAAAAAAACAGCGAACCCTATTCGAGTCGCTGTTTTTTCATTATTCTTCACCTGCATCTTCCGTAAATACGTTTTTCATCTTTTTATATCTATAAAAGAAGTATACGAAAGATAGTATTAATGCCACTACAAGGAAAATGGCAAGTATACTAAGGTTATGCCACATGAATCCAAAGTCTCCAGTTGAGATTACTGCTCTAAAAGCATTAATCGAATACGTCATCGGTAAGAATGGAGTAAACCCTTGCAGGAAGCTAGGAACTAATTCATTTGGGAAAGTTCCGCCGCTGCTGGTCAGCTGTAGAATTAATATGAGTAACGCTATAAAACGACCTGGATTATCAAAGGCTGAACCAAGAAATAGAATGATAGCCATAAATGTGCAGCTAGCAAGAATGCTTACTACAAAAAATAATGGCAGACTAGTGACTTCAATTCCAAGTCCTAATATTAATATCAAATCCACCAATATAGCCTGACATATTCCTATAATAGCCATGACCCCGTATTTACTAATAAACCAGCTTAATCCATTTGCAGGAATAACAGCAGGATCTCTTAATGGGAAAATGATTGTCAGAACGATTGCCCCAATAAATAAACTCAATGAAATTAAATAAGGTGCAAAGCTAGTTCCATAGTTTGGCACATTATTAATAGGCAATTTATCAACCTTTACTGGACTTGCAAACATGTCATAAACATCTTCATCGGCTTTTATATTACCTGCTTCGCTTGCTCCGTCTTTCAATTCGTCATGTAATTCTTCCGAACCATCTGAAAGTTTGGCGATTCCATCTTGAAGCTTAATAGCTCCATTCGCTAACTCTCCCATGCCACTTGTAAGACTTGATGTACCTTCTTYTAACTTATCTGTTCCAGTAATCAGACTTTTCGAACCTTCTGATAGCTGAGAAGTTCCATTTGATAATTGCTTCGACCCATCTTCTAATTGATCAAGCCCACTAACCAAATTATTGCTGCCTTCCGTTAATTGTCCAAGTCCACTCTGTGCTGAATCTATACTTTCGCCAAATGTTGTCAATCCAGCTACTAATTGACCCTGTCCGCTTTGTAGATCATTCGCTCCATTGGCAAGTTTATCTTGAGCTTGTTTTAATTGAGTAAAACCACCGCCGAGCGCATTGGTGCCTTTTCCTAACTGATTTGCCCCTTCACTAAGACTAGTGCCTCCCTTAGCAATTTCAGAAGCACTTGCGGATAGTTTTCCTACTCCTTCAGCTACTCCTCTACTTCCTTCACTAATTCCAGATAGAGAAGCAATTAATCCTTCTAAACGAGCTTTCTCTGCAGGATCATCTACAGTTTGAGATTGTTGTTTTAAACCGGAAATAACTTCTTCCAATCCGGCCGCAACGTTCGATGCTCCTGCTTTTGCATCACTCGTAGCAGCACTCCAATCGGACAAAGAACCTGAGAGCTGGCTTGCACCAGTAGCTACACCATTTGCCCCCTCGGTCAGAGTAGGCAGCTTTTCTTCAATCTGATTGAACCCTTCTAAAGATTGTTGCAGTCCTGAAGCTAATTCTCCAGAACCTGCTTCAGATTTTTTGGCTCCTTCTAAAAGTTTTGATTGCCCATCTTTCATTTGTCCAATCCCAGAACTAAATTGTTGTAAGCCTTGATTAAGTTCTTTCGAGCCAGAAGCTGCTGAACCCACTCCATCCGAAAAGGTCAAGGACTTTTCAGCTAATGTTTCCAGGTTTTTATGGATTTCAACTGAACCTGAATGTAGAGAACCAATTCCTTCATCTACTTTTTGTGAACCTTCTTTAGCAGAGTTAATCCCCTCTCCTAGTTCGTTAGACCCATCCTTTACCTTATCGGTCCCGTCTTTCAGTTCGCCTGCTCCATCACTGGCTGATCCAAGTCCATCAGCAACTTCTTTCAAATTATCAAACATTGACTCAGCATAGGTTTTTGTAACGGCCGCAGAAACCTCACCTTTAATTTTCTCGGAAGCTGCGTCACCTATCTTAGTAGAAATATAGTTATACCCTTCATTTGAAGTATATATTAAATCAAGTTTTTCCGGATTTTCTTCTTGCAAGGTAGTTGCATTTTTCGAAAAGTTTTTCGGAATTTCAATCTTCATGTAATAGTCCTGGTTCGCCAGGCCTTCATTCGCTTCTTTCTGACTGACAAAATGCCAATCAAAGTCCTTTTTCTCCTTTAACTCTTTCACTAAGTCTTTCCCAATGGTAAGTTCTGATTCGTTAAGCTCGGCTCCTTCATCCATATTGACAATGGCAACCGGCAATTGATCGACCTTACCATACGGATCCCAAAATGCCCATAAAAATGTCCCGCTATAAAGTAAAGGAACACTAATAATTCCTAATATAGAAATGAGAATTATTGGTTTTTTTATAATAGCCAATAATTCACCTTTCAGCGATTTTAACACACCTATCAAATCCTCCTATACGACAAACATGTCGTTTATTTACTCTACTTCGGTGTAAAGCGAATTGAAAATACATTCATGACTGCTTATCATCTAAAAAATATATATTTTATTTCCTTACTATAAATATATATTTTCTTCTAGAAAAAATATGACTATATTGTTCATCTGGTCATTATCACGAAAAATAATATAACATTTCTACTGCTGGATATCAAATTTATTTACTTTTTAAAATCACATAATTTTTCTTCTTATCTGTAGTATTTTTGAATGGTTATTTATACAAGATTATGTAATCCGTTAAAATAATGTATTCTAAAATAGTATGTAGCACTAAAAAAAGGGTACCCATAATGGATACCCTCATCAAACAAAAAAACAACAAAATTCGAACAACTTGATAAAGCGCTTTCAAATCACTTTGATATAATACCCTTTAATTTACCCGCCTGCTCGGTTAATCTCTCAAGGGATTCCTGATACTCTTTTTCTAGCTGTTTGATGATACCAGCAGTGGTATCTATTTGCTTTATCGCCCCTACACCATGTCCTGCGGACCAAATATCACGCCATGCTTTAGAATCTGATGATTTAGACATGCTGTCAAAATCGACATTTTCTTTTTTTGCTAATTGATCTGGATCCATACCTGCCTTTCTAATACTTGGTTTCAACATATTACAATTAACCCCAGAAAATGCATCAGTCAAGATAATGTCATCATGATTCGACTCGACAAGCATTTCACGATATTCATCATTTGCCCTGCTCTCTTTTGCCACGATAAAACGTGTACCCATATAAGCAAGATCCGCTCCGGCAGCTTGAGCAGCTAAGATGCTGTGACCTGTACTAATGGATCCAGCAAGCAAAATGATTCCGTCCCAGAACGTCCTTACACTGTCAACGAAAGCAAAACTATTTATCTCACCCGCATGTCCGCCAGCTCCTGAAGCAACTAAGATCAATCCATCCACACCTGACTCTGCTGCTTTTTTGGCAAATTCTACGCTGCTGACATCTGAAAAGACCAACCCACCATAGCTATGTACGACATCTACAACATGTTTTGGAGACCCAAGAGAGGTAAGAACGATGGGAGGTTGGTGCTTTTTGACTAATTCCAATTCTTCTTCAAGACGGCTATAAGTTCGGTGAACAACCATATTCATTGCCCATGGAGCAATTTTCTTGCTGGGTTCTTTATCTCTTGCTGCAATTAGTGTGTTATTTATATCACCCATCCATTGATCCAGTACTTCTATCGGCCGAGCATTCGGTGCTGGAAAAGAGCCAATTACTCCATTCAAACAGCATTCTTTCACTAATTCAGGACCAGAAATTAAAAACATAGGCGCTGAGATAACTGGTAAAGATAATTGATTCCACCAGTGTTCAGGTACAGTTCTTCTCATCTATAAAACCTCCCATTTTAATATATTACCAAAATATAACACTATAAGATTATCATACTTCTTAAAGACAAAATTTTCAAGAAATTATTTTTATCTGCAAAATACCACTCTTAACGAGTTAAATTTAAATAAAAAACTGTATATGGATTAAATCCACATACAGCTTTCAATTAATTGGAGAGCACCCATTTTTGGATTGCTTTAGCTACTCCATCTTCTTGGTTAGTAGCAGTGACCCAATCTGCTTTTTCCTTAACTATCTTTTGAGCGTTACCCATCGCTACACCCATCTTTGCTTCTTGAATCATGGCAAGGTCATTTAGACTATCTCCTACTGCCATTACATTATCCATTGTAATATTGAGCAATGAACAAACAAGGTCAATTGCTTTCGCTTTATTTACTCCAAGTGCATTCACTTCAATATTCGTTGGACTTGAATTGCTTATTTCAAGATTTCCTTTTGATTTAAGTTCGTCCATAATAGTTTGGCGAATGGCTTCATCTTTTGTATCAAAGCCGAATTTAAGCCATTGCGAGTCATGAATTCGTTGAGGCATTTCAGCCCTATATATACTATCACAACTAATTGCCCAAAAATGCGTACTATGCCTTTGGCTTAATTCCCACATCCACTGTATGGATTCACTATCGACTATATTTCTTTCCACCAATTTCCCTTGATTGTCGTAAATTTCACTACCATTAACCGTTATAAGATATGACTGAAGCTCCATTGACTTTGCAAAATCACTGCAAGTCGCATAGGATCTTCCAGTGCTTAACACCACAAAAACCCCCTGGTTTTCTGCTTCTTTAATTGCTTTCCGATTTTCCGCAGAAATTTCTCCCGCTTCATTTAGAAGTGTCCCATCCATGTCGAGCGCTACTAGTTTAATTTCTGGTTTATTCATTCTTATTCACCCTTTCTGAATTCTTCTCTATGTACATAATTCCATAATAGCGTATATTGCTTATCCAAGGAAAGAGCGTGATTCAATGAACAGGTTTCAAGGTCACAAATATTTTGTGACCTTTTAGCATTTTATTTAGATTTATATTTTATTAATTTTAACTATCTTGCATTTATAAATGTTACTTTTTTATTTAATATTATCCTTAATCAAACCTGATTTTCTATTCTCAATAGAAGCCCATACACCAATTAGACAAGATTCACATTTTGGAGATATGACACTCCCTTCTATTTATCTTGTTTCCTTTCATTTAGTTCCTTATTAAGTTCACCTTCCCAATTAGCAACGCCGTCGTTTTCATCAAATTCTATAATGACATCCGTTACCCCTCTTTCCTTGAAAATTTCATCAAAGAGCCGGTCTTTAATGTCATCAGCCTGGGCGATAGAAATTTGGGCATCAAGTTCTACCTCTAATTCCACATGAAAATCTTCTCCTTCTTTTAATACCGCCAGTTTTTGGATATCTCTCACATCCGGATCACTCATGACCATAGTTCCTATTTTCTGACGCATCTCAATATCAGCTTCACCAAGAGCTCCCGCTGCATTATCAAGAAAAACCCTTCCAACCACATAAAACATACCGAGACCAATCATGACAGAAGCAACACCTTCTGCTTGAATAAAGGGAGTGAAATTCGCCAACAATATGGCTACTAACGCCAGTATACCTCCACCTGTTGCGACCATATCTTCCATAAATACTAATTTCGTTGCTGGTTTTGCACGTTTTAACCCAGCGAAGCTTTTATAGATGACTGCAGTTCCTTTCGCTTCTATCCCCGCTTCATGTACTACTTCTTTCATCGCTTTAAATAATACATATGATTCCAACACAACCGCTAACGCGAGAACGGACAAATTAATTATCATCCCACTTGACTCTACTGGATGCAAGATGTGATGAAATCCTTCTTTTATCGTTTCATAAGACATGATCCCAACAACCAACACAGCCCCTAAAAGAACTAGGTTAACCAGTCGTCCGAATCCATCTGGAAAACGATTTGTTGGTGACTTTTTACTTAATGCGGAACCAATGAAAACGAAAAAC
>NZ_JBFUIB010000178.1:0-7018 GCF_056402095.1 Peribacillus sp. P4_C12 | reverse complement strand
TGACAAATCATTTTCACGGCAATATTCCAGGTATATTAACGTCGGTATGATGGCGTACGGTGCGGCTGCTGAAATGTTCGGGAAACAAGATCCGATGTACGCCAAGAATATGGAAAATTACCTGGAATATTGCCGTGAAAATGATTTGTCATTAACACACACGTTAATTCAGCCACAAGTAAACAGAGGGGTCAATTCCGCTCAGCTTCCAGATCCGTATATTGCTGCACGGATTAAGGAAAAGACGTCGGAAGGAGTCGTCATTAAAGGGGCACGTCTATTAGCTACACAGGGCGGCATCACTGATGAAATTATGGTATTCCCTTCTACATTATTGAAACAGTCAGAGGAAGAAAACCCATATGCGTACGCATTTTCCATTCCGAATAACACACCAGGCTTAAAGTTTATTTGCCGAGAATCATTTGATTACGGAAAGTCTAATTTCGACCATCCACTCGGTTCTAGGTATGAAGAAATGGATACAATTGTTGTCTTTGATGACGTCGTGGTTCCATGGGATCGTGTTTTCTCACTTGGTGACGTCGCTGTCTGTAACGAAGCATACAACGCAAGTAACGCCGTTGTTCATATGACGCATCAAGTTGTATCGAAAAACGTAGCAAAAACAGAATTTATACTCGGTATTCTTCAGTTGATGGCAGAAACAATCAATATCGGGCAATACCAGCATATCCAGGAAAAAATCTCGGAAGTCATTATAGGGCTTGAAACAATGAAAGCCTATGTCACGGCATCAGAGGCTAATGCAAAGTTAGATAAATGGGGGACGATGACGCCTGACTTCGCGCCGCTAAACGTTGCGCGCCACTACTTCCCGAAACTTTACCCGCGCTTCACTGAAATTATGCAGTTGATGGGTGCAAGTGGCTTGATGGCGATTCCGAATGAAGCTGATTTTCACTCTGAAATTCGTCCGGATCTGGATAAGTATTTACAATCCGCTACGGGTAATGCTTACGACCGTGTTAAATTGTACCGCCTTGCCTGGGATGTATGCATGAGTTCATTTGGTTCGCGACAAACACTGTATGAGCGTTTCTTCTTCGGGGATCCGGTACGCATGGCCAGCATGCTTTACAACGGTTATGACAAACAAGTATATGTGGATCGCGTCAAAGAATTTTTAAGCCGTTCGGAAGAGCTCGTTAAAATAACTAATAATTAAAGGAGGATGAACAGTAATGGATTTTAACATTATCCGAATTGCTAGAACAGTTATTAATGTAAAGGACTTGGATCRMTCAAGAGATTTTTATGTCAATGCATTGGGGCTCATTGAAACGGAAAGCAATGATGAGTATATCTATTTAAGAGGGCTTGAAGAGCATACACATCACAGTTTGGTATTGAAAAAATCAGAGAAGCTGGGCGTTCACGCCCTTGGATACAAAGTAGAAAAAGAGGAAGACCTAGATCGCATAGCGGAATTATTCCAATCAAAAGGATTGAAGACGAAATGGCTGGAAGAAGGAACACAACATGCTCTTGGCCGCGCTCTTCATGTTCATGATACATCGGGGATGCCACTTGAGTTTTTTTGCAAAATGGACAAAGCCGAGCGCTTGATCCAGCGTTACGACTTATATAAAGGGGCCAGAATTCAGCGCATTGACCATGTGAACTGCGCGGTACCGGATGTAGAAAAGGCGTATGACTTCTTTATTAAAGAATTAGGTTTTGCCTGCTCTGAATACACGGCAACAGAAGATGACCGTATTTGGGCAGCCTGGCTGCATCGTAAACAAACCGTTCATGACCAGGCGTTTATGAACGGAGAGGGTCCTCGCCTTCATCACTTTGCCTACTGGCTTCCGGATCCATTAGCACTCATTCACTGCTGTGATGTCCTTGCTTCTCTTGGGTATGCGGAAAGCATTGAAAGAGGTCCAGCTCGTCACGGATTGTCGAACGCGTTCTTCCTGTACTTGAGAGATCCCGATGGATACCGCATTGAGCTATATAATGGAGACTACTTAACGAGTGATTCTGATTTTGAACCGGTACGTTGGGATTTGAATGATCCAAGACGCCAAACGTTCTGGGGAGCAAAAGCTCCGGATTGCTGGTTTAATGAAACATCACCGTTTTTGGACATTGAAACTGGAGAAGAAGTCCAGGCAACGGCACCGACGCTGGAACAGCGCAAGCCTGAATTCATTATTTAAAAAGTTTTTTAAAAAATTATGAAAAGAATGGAGGGGTACGTATGGATGATCGTACATTTCGAAATGCCATGGGTAAATTCGCGACAGGTGTTACGGTAATTACAACTGATCTGGATGGCGAAGCACACGGGATGACAGCGAATGCCTTTATGTCAGTATCGCTGAACCCACGACTGGTTTTAATCTCAATTGGGGAAAAAACAAAAATGCTGGACAAAATTAATGAATCCGGGAAGTTTGCCGTTAATATTTTGTCGGAGGAACAGCAGGAAGTATCCATGTTGTTCGCGGGACAAATTAAAGAAGAACGGGAAGCGGAATTTGATCGACTTAATGAAGTATCAGTCGTAAAAGACGCACTGGCGAATATCGTCTGCCGTGTTTATGGAAAACAGGTGGCCGGTGACCATACACTTTTTATTGGTGAAGTGGAAGACATTATTCTCCGTGAAGGTACTCCATTAACCTTTTTTGAAGGGAAATACGGAAAGATCGTCGAACGTCAAGTAACTTAAATTCAGAGAAAGGAGAGGGCAAACGATGGAAACGATTTATATTCAGCACCCGATCGCGGAATCAATCGCCACTGAAATGGAATCTTGTGTTCTGGCCCTTGGATTTTTCGATGGAGTTCATATTGGTCACCGAGGAATTCTTGAAACTGCAAAAAAAATGGCCAAGCAAARACAATGTACATTTGGGGTCATGACGTTTTATCCGCATCCAAAAGATATTCTGTTTCCCGACCGGGAGCCAATGACTTATTTAACACCGCTGCCTGTAAAAGAAGAACGGTTTGAAAAGTTGGGCGTTGAAAAGTTATTTATCGTTGAATTTAATCCAGACTTTGCCCGTCTTTCACCTGAAGATTTTGTTGAACAATATATTACAGGACTTCGATGTAAACATGTGGTGGCCGGTTTTGATTACCACTATGGCTCTAAGGGATTGGGAAATATGGAAACGCTATCAAATCATAGATTAGGAAAGTTTGATGTTACAACTGTGCATAAAATTGAGCATGCGAGTGAAAAAATTAGTTCTACGGCAATTAGAGAGTTGCTGGCAGGTGGCCATGTAAAAGTAGTTCCCGATTATCTAGGTGAGTTTTATGAAGTTCATGGGGATGTAAAACAAAACTCTCTTTTCTATAAAAATCATCAATTTATTAAAGTGTCGATAGATAAAGAATATCGAGTACCTAAACTTGGTGTATATCATATTCAGGTTGAATTGGATGGTCATATATATGAAGGAACTTGTCACCAAATTTCAATACATGATCAACGATCCTCAATATTGCTTCAATTGAATGATTGTTTCGTAGATACCTCAATGAAACGGGTCAAAGTTAAATGGATTGACTATATATACGGAAAACAAAATGAAGCATTCGGCGTAAATGAATACACCCAAAAAGATGAACACGTCATTTAATTTCCCATAATGGCGCTTTGAGTAGAAAGGGGATGGAGTACTACTATAAGTACGAAAATTAAAAAAGATTTGTACATTGATGGAACCTGGAAAGAAGCATCGGTATATACAGATTTAACGTCACCTTTTTCTGGAGAGGTAATCGCACAGATTCCTTCAGCTAATGACAAAGAAGTTAATGAAGCCATTGAAGCAGCGATTCGCGCTAGAAAAGTTATGGAAAAGATGCCTGCCCATGAACGTGCTGCTATTCTTGAACGATTAGCAGCTTTATTAGAGCAAAATGCAGAAGAAGCGGCGAAAATTATTGCTTTGGAAGCAGCAAAACCGATTACTACTGCGCGGGATGAAGTGAACCGGACTATTCAAACGTATAAATTTGCAGCGGAAGAAGCGAAACGCATTCATGGAGAGACTCTTCCGCTGGATGCAGCACCTGGCGGTGAAAACAGAGTGGCGTACACTGTGCGAGAACCGATTGGTGTAATCGGAGCCATCACACCGTTTAACTTTCCGATGAATTTAGTTGCCCACAAAGTTGGACCAGCCATTGCGTCGGGAAATACGATCGTTTTAAAACCGGCTTCTCAAACTCCACTATCTTCTTACTTTTTAGCGGAATTACTTCAAGAAGCAGGATTGCCTGCTGGTGCTTTAAATGTAATTACGGGGAGCGGCAAAAAAGTAGGGGACAAGTTGGTGACAGATGACCGAATTGCAGCGATTACCTTTACAGGAAGTCCGGCTGTGGGAATCGGCATTCGAAACAAAGCGGGGTTAAAGCGTGTAACACTAGAACTTGGTTCTAATGCTGCATTAATTATTGACAAAGGCATCGATCTCAATAAAATAATTGACCGTTGCATTAAGGGAGCCTTCGCGTTCCAAGGTCAAGTTTGTATTTCTTTACAGCGCATATATATTCACGAAAGCTTATATGAACCATTTGTCCAGAATTTTGTTAAAGCCACAAGACAAATCCAAGTTGGTGATCCATTAGATTCAAAAACGGACGTTTCAGCGCTTATTTCAAAAGGAGATGTTCAACGGACTCTAAATTGGATTCACGAGGCGAAACAACAAGGAGCCGAAGTAGCAACAGGGGGAACAGTAGAAGGGAATATTCTACTGCCAACTGTTTTATTAAATGTAGAGTCTTCTCTGAAAGTCTCATGTCAGGAAGTATTTGCCCCAATTGTTGTAATCAATAAAGTTCAATCAGTAGAGGAAGCCATTGAAGAAGTAAATGACTCTAAATTTGGACTCCAGGCAGGGATTTATACCAATAATATTCATACGGCCCTGCATGCAGCTGAAAAACTTCATGTTGGAGGTGTGATGATTAACGATATTCCATCATTCCGTGTAGATAACATGCCTTATGGAGGGGTAAAAGAGAGTGGTGTTGGAAGAGAAGGAATTAAATACGCCATAGAAGAAATGACAGAACTGAAACTAGTTGTTTTTAATCGAAATTAAAGAATAAGTTTTCCTAATTCTAGTGAAAAGAAGAGGTGCAAAGCAAATAATGGAACTACATGAAAAAACGACGGCTAAATATCATTCATTGGATTATGAAAAAATTTGCGCCTCCTCCGAGTTTCAGGAACTACTGGCAGCAAAAAAGAAATTCATCATTTTTACAACAGTTTTCTTTCTCGGGTTCGCCTTGTTGCTTCCTGTTTTCGCTTTCTACTCGAATTGGCTGACAAAACCGTTCTACGGTTCCATTTCTTGGGCATGGCTTTTTGCCTTTGCTCAATTTGTGATGACATGGATCATATGTGGGCTTTATGTAAAAAAGGCTGCAGTGTTTGATGAGATGGCAGCACAGGTGTTGAGTCAAGCAAGAGAAGGGAGAAGTTGAATAAATGGATATTAAAGTAGTATCAATGTTTCTCTTAGTGGTACTTATTACTCTTCTGATCACTTTTTATGCATCCAGAAAAACGAATAATGCCAGTTCGTTTTATACTGCCGGCGGTGGTTTGAAAGGATGGCAAAATGGGTTTGCTATCGCGGGAGACTTTATGTCGGCTTCGTCTTTTTTGGGGTTGATCGGTGCGATAGCACTCGTTGGTTATGACGGATTTTTTCTCATGTACGGTGCGCTCATCTCGTATCTTGTCGTCTTGCTTCTCGTCGCCGAACCGCTTCGTAATTTAGGGAAATACACCCTCGCTGATATGATCGCAGAACGTTTTAATTCGAAAAAAATTCGCGGAGTGACTGCATTTAATGCGTTAACCATCTCTGTTTTTTATATGCTTGCTCAATTAGTTGCAGCAGGTGCTCTTTTTAAATTACTGCTTGATATTAACTATGAAGTATCGGTTATTCTAGTCGGACTAGTGATGCTGACATTTGTTATTTTTGGCGGGATGACGGCAACAAGCTGGGTACAGATTACAAAAGCATTTTTGCTCCTCGGTGGGACCTTTTTTATTTTTATTTTGGTCATGTCTAAGTTCGACTTCAATTTTATTCGCATTTTTGAAGAAATGAAAACAGCAACTCCATTGAGCGGTGCGTATCTCGATCCGGGTGCAAAATATACAAATGGACTTGATGCGATTTCATTGACACTTGGATTGATTCTTGGTACAGCAGGCTTACCACATGTGTTAAGCCGCTTTTTAACTGTTCCAGATGCAAAAGTCGCAAGAAAATCAGTTGTATATTCGATCTGGATTATCGGTTTATTTTATGTCATGGTGATTTTTCTCGGTTTTGCAGCAGCCCGGTTTGTCGGAGCAGATACAATTATGGCAGCAAATCCGGCCGGGAATATGGCAGCCCCTTTACTGGCCGAAATGTTAGGTGGCGACACATTATTTGCAATTATTTCAGCTGTTGCATTTGCGACAATTTTAGCTGTTGTAGCAGGTATTGTTGTGACAGGAGCGACCGCCTTTTCACATGATTTTTACAATGAGATATTAAAAGATGGTAAGGCTTCAGAAGCGCAACAAGTACGTATGGCTAGAATTGCATCGATCGGAATTACAATCATTTCGATTTTCATAGCACTGTTTGTTCAAAATATGAACGTAGCTTTTCTAGCTTCATTGGCGCTAACTGTAGCAGCCAGCTCCAATTTGCCGGTCATTTTATTTACGGTCTATTGGAAACGCTTTAATATCACGGGTGCGATTACTGGTATACTCGTRGGCTTAATTGGAACAATGGCGCTTGTAGCCGTGAGTCCGAATATTTGGAATCCAGTACCCGGTGCAGCTTTATTTGTGGGTGAGCCGTTATTTCCATTAACGTCACCGGGGATTTTGTCCATTCCGCTCGGTTTTCTAGGCGCATACTTAGGTACCATTTTATCCTCTAAAAAGGAGCATACAGGAAATTTCCAGGAAATATTGGTGAAGTCTAATACAGAC
>NZ_JBFUIB010000177.1:0-7051 GCF_056402095.1 Peribacillus sp. P4_C12 | reverse complement strand
CTCTTATACTATAGTCTAAACAAAGCCGTATTGCCAATATTTATTGTAGAATCCCTAACATTCATACATGGTAATTTTTATGTAGCATTTCAGATATTTCTAAATTGCATCAATGTACCTGCTACTATCTTCCCCACCACGGTTTTCAGCTAAAGAATAAAAAAGGAAGCCTACTGTTTGAACAGGGCTTCCTTTTGATATAACACATGTTTTATTGTGGTTAGAACCTTGAATAGCGGCTAATATTCAGTAGTACACCGATGGCCATCAGCATGAGCGTTAGAGATGAACCCCCATAACTTAAAAGCGGCAAGGTGATTCCAGTAACAGGCATCAAACCAGTGACAACACCTATATTGATCATCACTTGAATGGCGACCATCGCAATGATCCCCACCGCTACAAGGCTCCCATACAAATCTGGTGCACCAAGAGCGATTCGAATGCCCCGCCAGAGCATAAGCGAAAATAACAAGATAATCATCGAGCCTCCGATGAAGCCAAGTTCCTCAGAAAGTATTGCGAAAATAAAATCGGTCTGTGGTTCTGGTAAATAGAAAAACTTCTGCCGGCTTTGGCCCAAACCGAGACCAAACAATCCCCCGGGTCCGATTGCATAAAATGATTGAATCATTTGAAAGCCGCTCCCCAAAGGGTCTTCCCATGGATCCAGAAACGAAGTGATCCTTTTTATCCGGTACGGAGCCGACAAAATCAGACCAACAAAACCTAGTACCCCGATTAACCCTAAGCCAACAAAATGGCTGATTTTTGCCCCTGAAATAAAAATCATCACGATACATGTTCCAACCATGACCGTTCCCGTCCCAAGATCGGGCTGTAACATAATTAGTCCAAATGCCAAAAATACTAGGCCCAAAGATGGGAGCATCCCTTTTTTAAAGGAGGTGATCAACTTTTGCCGCTCAGATAAAAACTTAGCTAAAAAAGCAATCATCGCTAGCTTCATGAACTCTGATGGTTGAACCGAAAAGGCCCCTACACCAATCCAGCTCCTAGAACCATTTCTCGCCATTCCGATACCAGGAACCAGGACAGCCAGTAGCATAATGAAACAAATGATGATTAGGATTTTGGCCCAAGTTCGCCACGTCCAGTAATCCACATTCATGATGAAAAACATTGCTATAACCCCAACACAGGCAAACAGCAGCTGTCTTTTTGCAAAATAAAAGGAATCATCAAATTTATAAGTCGCCCAAATGGCACTCGCGCTGTAAACCATGATTAAACCTACGGTCAAGAGACTTAAGGTGACGATAATGAGAATGAGATCAGGATTGGATTTTTTTAATGGCACGGACATCCACCTCTAGGAAGTTTTTCGAGCCTGTACGAATATAAAACATGTATGCTGATTGCTTGTCAGCACTTTAGTCAAAAAAAAAGCGATAACGGCTCATTATCGCTTTTTCCCAAGGTGTCAACGTAGAAGCAGGTTCACTTCCTTCTGCGAAAGCTCTTATTTCAGTTTATGCACGGCCTCCATAAACATGTCTCCTCTTTGCTCAAAAGTTTTATATTGATCCCAGCTTGCACAAGCCGGGGAGAGGAGAATACAGTCGCCTTCATTTGATAATTCAAAAGCAGCCGGTACGGCCTTTTCTACATTATCGACACGTTTTATATTCGTTATTCCTATTTCTTTGGCTATCCGTTCAATTTTTTCTGCCGTTTCACCAAACGTAATCACGGCTTTGACATTTTTCATAGCAGGTTTTAACTCGTCAAATTCATTTCCACGATCCAACCCGCCTGCCAATAAGATTACAGGTTCTGTAAATGATGTTAGAGCTTTGGAAGCAGCAAGAATGTTTGTGGCTTTCGAATCATTATAAAATTTACGATTTTCAACGGTCGCCACAAACTGCAGACGATGCTCTACACCATAAAACGTTTTTAATACTTTTTGAATAGCTTCGTTAGCAACACCCTTAAGTTTGGCCGCTGAAATTGCCGCGAGCACATTTTCCAAATTGTGTTTTCCAGGAAGGGCGATATCTGAAACATCAATCACTTTTTCCCCTCGGAAAAAGACAGCAAAATCTTCGACATATGCTCCATTCTCATGTTTTACTTCAGTTGAAAATGGTACAAGCTCAGCCTTGGACTTATTTGCCATAGCCAAAACAGCATCTTGATCTGCATTAAAGATCATGAAATCTGAAGCTATTTGATTTTTCGTAATCGCAGCCTTTGCTTCAGCATATTCCTGCTTGGAGCTATGATAATCCAGATGCGCATCATATAAATTCGTCACGATTGAGATTTCAGGACGGAATTCCTCAATCCCCATCAACTGGAAAGATGATAATTCAATGACAATCGCGTCATCAGATTTTGCTTTCTCAGCAACACCAGAGGCAACCGTCCCAATATTCCCAGCAATAAGTGGTGATTTTTCACCGGTCTTCAACATTTCAAAAATCAACGTTGTCGTTGTCGTTTTCCCATTTGTACCCGTGATGCCTATGAAAGGAGCTTCACTGATCTGATAGGCAAGTTCAACTTCCGTGATAACCGGAATCCCTTTTTCCAAAGCACCTTTAACAAGTGGATTCCGATAGGGAATTCCTGGGTTTTTTACAATCAGTTCAAATCCTTCATCAAGCAGTTCGATCGGATGGCTACCGCAAATGACTTTGATTCCCTGTTCAAGAAGCCCCTGCGCCTCCGGATTTTCTGATAATGGCTTCATGTCATTAACCGTCACGAAAGCACCTAATTTATGTAGAAGCGAAGCTGCCATCACTCCGCTTTTCGCCAATCCTAATACCAATACTTTTTTCTCTGAATACTTTACAGTCTCTTTCAATTATATCCACACCTCTAAATAGATTCCGAGTACCGCACACAGTAGCCCTACTGTCCAGAAAGTCACGACGACACGCCATTCTGACCAGCCAGAAAGCTCATAATGATGGTGAAGCGGACTCATTTTAAAAATACGCTTTCCAGTGGTTTTAAACGATCCTACTTGTAAAATGACCGATAGCGTTTCAATGACGAAGACGCCACCAATGATTACCAGCAGTATTTCAAGTTTAGTTAACAGGGCAATAGTAGCAATCGCTCCCCCAAGTGCTAAGGACCCTGTATCCCCCATAAATACCTTTGCAGGATGTGCATTGAAGACAAGGAAACCTAAAACAGCACCGACAACTGCTACAGAAAATATAGCAACATCATATTGTGACTGACTCCAAGCTAGTACTGCAAAAGCACCAAAAGCAATAGCAGACGTACCTGAGACAAGTCCATCAAGCCCATCCGTCAAATTGACGGCATTAGAAAAACCGACTAGCCAGAAAATCACGATAAAGAGATAAAACCAGCCAAAATCAATCGCAAAATCAGTACCAGGAATCGTCAATTCCGGATTAAAACGGTCCGTCTGCTTAAAGACGAAGTAAAAAATGACTGATATCACGATTTGGCCCAATAATTTTTGCTTCGAAGTCAAGCCTAGATTCCGCTTCATGACCACTTTGATAAAATCGTCCAAGAAACCTAATAAACCAAATCCTAAAGTAACGAATAATAATAAATACGTTTCGGTAGATGGTACCGAAAATTTAAAAGTCATTATTAAAGTAGCGATGGTCACCGATAATAATATAACCAGTCCGCCCATAGTAGGTGTTCCTGTTTTCTTTTGATGCGATTGTGGGCCTTCTTCCCGAATACTTTGCCCGAATTTCAATCTTCTTAAAAACGGGATAAAAATCGGCGATAGAAGAACGGTTACTAAAAACGCCACCAAAATTGTATAAAAAATTACTTGTTCCAACATTCCTTACTCCCTCATTCCTAACACAATTCAAATATAAATTCTACTTGTTGTCGTTTCATGTTTGCCCGGTGGGTCAAATATCTATGATTCAGACTGAACCCAACCTTCTTTGAATCGCTTTTTCTGCTTCTTCACGGTCATCAAAGTGCAGCACTTCATCACCGACTAATTGATATGTTTCATGTCCTTTTCCTGCTATTAAGATAACGTCGCCTG
This sequence comes from Peribacillus sp. P4_C12, assembly GCF_056402095.1. Taxonomy (NCBI): domain Bacteria; kingdom Bacillati; phylum Bacillota; class Bacilli; order Caryophanales; family Bacillaceae; genus Peribacillus; species Peribacillus sp. P4_C12. The sequence goes on along the minus strand of NZ_JBFUIB010000177.1, from coordinate 3,021 downwards.
CTTTGGCTTTGGAAACAGCAAAATCGATTGCCTCTCTGCGATCTTCGATAACCGTATATTCTTTACCAGCTACACCAGCTTCCATATCCCGCAGGATTTGGGCGGCATTTTCACTACGGGGATTATCTGAAGTGAATATTGGGTCAGACGCCAATCTGCAAGCAATTTCGGCCATAATTGGACGCTTTGTTTTATCACGGTCCCCACCGCAGCCAACTATTACAAAAATTTTCTTTTCAGCAAATTCCCCGACTGTCTTCAAAACATTTTCTAGACTGTCCGGAGTATGAGCATAGTCAACAATGACCGGGAAATCCTGATTCGCCGAAATAAGCTCAAAACGGCCGGCAACACCTTTTATTTCCTCAATTGATTTAATGGTCTCATCCAGATCGTTCCCGGCGCATAGAGCAGCAGAAATGGCTGCTAGAACATTATAGACGCTGAATTTACCAATTAGCTGCAGTTGAACTTCACGCTCTTCTTTACCTGCAGTCAAGGTGAATGCTGTGCCTTTTGCATCAATCTTTATATCCTTGGCATTAATATCAGCTTCTTTGTCAATTCCATATGTAACAACTGTAGCAGCGGTCACCTTGATGAAATCTTCTGTTGCAGCATCATCAGCATTAAGCACAGCATATTTGGGACGATTTTCTATGTAGGCATTGCCAAGCTGGGAGAAAAATAATGATTTTGCCTGCCTATATCTGTCCATGGTTTTATGGAAATCCAAATGATCCTGCGTTAAATTTGTAAAAACGGCAATATCATAATCACATCCGTGGACGCGCCCAAGCTCAAGCGCATGGGAAGAAACTTCCATGATAGCCGTTGAGACATCTGCTTCGGTCATTTCATGAAAAGCCTTCTGCAATGTAACGCTATCTGGCGTCGTATTCTTAGTTTCATACACCTTGTCAGCAACTTTTGTATACATGGTGCCAATCAATCCTGTTTTTTCCTTTTGATCCTCGAAAATCTTTTCAAGTAAATGACTGGTCGTCGTTTTGCCGTTCGTACCTGTAATTCCAATCAAGCGCACCTTTTGGGTCGGATGGCCGAAAAATGCATCGGCAAGGACCGCTTGGGCTCTGCTTGAATCACGAACAACAATTACTGGAACATTCAAGTCAAGCGGCCGTTCGGCGATCACTGCCGAAGCTCCATGTTCGACAGCTGATTGGGCAAAATCATGACCATCGACTGTATAACCTTTTATACAAACAAATAAACTTCCGTCTTTGACTTTACGGTTATCATTTTCAATGGAGGTGATCTCAGGATTTTCTCCTTCATACTTAAATAAGGAGTGTAAATAAGATAGTAATTTGTGAAGCTTCATTTTTCCATCCCTCTCAACTTAATTTGAGGATTCATTATATGTGATTAACTTTGGCTTGTCGAGAAACCAATTTTTATTATACGGGGTTTAGACGACTCCGTAAACAAAGCGGCTGATGATTCTTCAGCCGCCTTAACTAATCATATATTATTTTATRCTTATTCTGTATTTTCGCCAAGATAAATTCTTATTGTAGAGCCTTCTTTTACTTTAACCCCTGCATCCGGAGCTTGATTTATGACTTTATCCCCATTACCGGCAATATCAAGTTTAAGATCGATGAGCTGGGTTTGCAACTCTTTCCTGCTCATACCCACAACATTAGGCACCTCGATCATAACAGGATCCGTCCAGAGTGCTTCCTTTTCAATCTGGTTTTTTCTCGGCTTTACACCCATAGCCCTTAATGAATCTTCCATGATATTTCCGACGATTGGTGCGGCAACGACGCCACCGAATTGAACCGTTCCTTTAGGATTATCCACTGCTATATAGACAACGATTTGCGGATCATCCGCCGGAGCGACTCCAATAAATGAGAGTATAAAATTATTTTCTAAATATCGGCCATTTTCCGCTTTTTGAGCTGTACCCGTTTTCCCACCGACCCGGTACGACTCCACGAATGCTCCTTTACCGCTTCCTTTCGCAACAACGGATTCAAGTGCTTCACGGACTTTCTTGGAAGTTTCTTCTGAAATCACCCTTTTCTTCGCTTGGGGGGTCTTTCTCATTAGTACATCGCCATTTTTTGGATCAACCAGTTCCTTTGCAATGTAAGGTGTATATAATGTTCCTCCATTAACTGCTGCCGAAACCGCTGTGACCTGCTGAATAGGTGTTACAGCAACACCTTGTCCAAACGCAGTTGTTGCTTGCTCAACTGGACCTACCCGATCCATATTAAACATGATTCCTTTTCCTTCTCCTGTTAAATCAATTCCAGTTTTTTGTCCAAAACCGAAATCATTAATATATTTAAACAGCTTATCTTTGCCAAGACGGTTACCCAGCTCTACAAAACCAGGGTTACATGAGTTCTCAACAACTTCTAGAAAAGTTTGGTCTCCATGTCCTCCCCTTTTCCAACAATGCAGCGTGGACCCTGAGACTTCCACATGCCCGGAATCGTAAAAGTGTTCATTTTGTAAGTCGACCTTCCCTTCCTCAAGCGCTGCAGCAAGGGTGATGATCTTAAAAGTCGAACCCGGTTCATAAATACTCCAAACTGGTAAATTGCGATTATACACTTCAGAGGGTACATTTTGAAAATTAGCTGGGTCAAAAGTCGGCCTGCTCGACATCGCCAATATTTCCCCGGTATTCGGATCCATCGCAATGGCAATAAGACCATCAGGATTATAAGTCGCTTCTGCATTATCGAGTTCCCGTTCGACTATTGTCTGAATTCTGCTATCAATCGTCAGTTTCAAGTTATCTCCATCAACAGGCGGCTTATAGTCATCTGCCATATTCTCAAGCCTTTTCCCTTTGGCATCCGAATAAAATTTCACAAATCCTTTTTCCCCACTTAACTCCTTATCATAGGATAATTCAATTCCCATCAATCCCTGGTTATCCGAACCCGTAAAGCCAAGCACATGCGAGAGGTATTCCCCAAATGGGTAATGACGCTTTGAATCTTCGGCGATATACACGCCTTTTATCCCTAATGC
>NZ_JBFUIB010000176.1:0-7113 GCF_056402095.1 Peribacillus sp. P4_C12 | reverse complement strand
TATAATATCGACTATAGGAATCTGCTAAATTTTCCACCGATTTCTGTAAGGCAATACTGTCTACTTCTTTCAGGAAAGAATACTCTTTCTTTAAAGCTGGAAGTTCTTTGATTGTTGCGTATTTATTCAGAAAAGAACCTTTCCATTCATTAGAGGATAATTGGCCGTTCTGCTTCATTTCTTCACAAATATACCAGTAGGCATCTTTCTCCTTTTGTTTGCCTAAAAAGAAGTTATAGACAAAACGGGAGCAGCCGRTYGTTTTATTGATTAGAACTAGTTGTTCTTTAGTTGGATAGATTCGAAATTTATAAGCTTTGTTTACGATCATTGGTTTCACCCCCTTATAGTTATTATTAACCACAGAACGTATGTTTGTCAAAAGATTACTTTGGCTTATGCCAACCGCCATTCATCTTCCCCTTACCGTTGGGCTCTCGCCCTTCACACGCTTGAAGAGGGAGTCTTCTGGCGGGAARTGATAAATTTGCGTTTGCAGTGCCGGTAAAGCGTTCATTGATATTTCTTCAATCTTTTGTATCAGTTTAGACTGATCCACTTTTCTTCCTCCTCTTCCAAACTGTCAATTAATTAATATTTATACACTCAAAACATCATTTTTTAATAGGAGGTCAAATAAAAGAAGCGACACAAAGGCCGCTTCTATCAGGTGAAGAATATCATATAAATGATTCCAAACAGAAAAAAAATTCCGCAACAAACGATTAAGATTTTTGCAAGTTTCTCCACAGTTTTCTCCCTCTCATGCAGAGCATTAAGAAATTCCAGCGCCGATGACAAAAGATAAAGCGATTGAAATGATCATCGATAGAAATCCAACTGCCCGATTATCTTTTTGTATCTCTTCATCTATTTTAAATCCAGGCGTCATAAATTCAAAAATAAAATAACCGATCAGCAGCAGGACAAATCCGTATACGCCCCAGCCAATCATTGTAATTATCGAGTTCTGAAGGAGAATAGATTGTTGAAATACATAGGCAATCCCAAAAATCTTTCCGCCTGTGGCCATCGCGACAGAAAGATTTCCCTGTTTGATTTCCTCCCAATTTTTGTACTTTGTGACAAGTTCAAAAATGGCTAAAAAAACAATAATGCACAAAATAACAACACTGTAACGAGCAGCTATATATACATATTCATTTTCCCACATGTTCTCCATGGCACAACTCCCGAATGGTAACTGACCATCCGGCTTGGCAGAATAGCCGGAATGACCACTTTCCTTTATTTAAATTCTACCACCGTCACACCTGTTCCACCTTCTGCAGCCTCGCCGAACCGAATTCGTTTGACAGAGCGGTGATGTTTCAAGTATTCCTGAACACCTGACCGGAGAGCTCCCGTTCCTTTACCGTGAATGATAGAGACACTCGAATATCCGGCCAGCAGAGCATCATCAACATATTTCTCCACTCTGGACAGTGCATTTTCGAAACGTTCCCCACGAAGGTCAAGCTCAAGGCTAACGTGATAATCTCTTCCTTTTATCGTGGTAAGTGGTTTCGTTTCTTTTACTTTTGTAGTCTTAATGAACTCTAAGTCAGATTCCTTTACCTTCATTTTCATGATTCCGATTTGAACCTGCCATTCATTACTTGAAGCTTTCTCAATTAGATGACCTTTTTGTCCAAAGCTAACAACCTTAACTTCATCTCCAGGTTTTAAGCTTTTATCCAACGGTTTAGCCACTTTATTTGTTGATTTTTTTATTTTAGGTGCTGCATCTTCAAGTCGCTTTTTCGCGTCGATTAATTCATGCTCTTTGACATCAGCATGCTTTTCAAGACGCAGTTTACGTAAATCAGCAATAATTGCTTCCGCTTCTTTTTTTGCATTTTCCACAATGGCAGCTGCTTCTTTTGCTGCCTTTTCGACCATCGCATCCCGTTCTTCATGGTATTCACCAATTTGCTTTTGAAGGTCTTTATGAAGAATTTCAGCCTGTTTCAGGTGATCTGCGGCTTCTAGTTCCTCTTCTTCGGCCTTCTTGCGGCTATCTTCAAGGGACGCTATCATATTCTCAACTTTATTCGTATCTTCACCGATATGGCTGCGGGCGTGGCTAATAACGCTCTCTTCCAAGCCAAGACGCTTGGAAATTTCAAACGCATTACTCCGCCCCGGTACACCAATCAACAGTTTATACGTTGGACTCAAGGTTTCTACATTAAATTCAACGCTTGCATTAATGACGCCTTCCCTGTCATATCCATACGCTTTCAATTCTGGATAATGGGTCGTTGCAATCACACGTGCACCGCGCTTATAAACTTCATCCAAAATTGAAATGGCTAATGCGGCACCTTCCTGAGGGTCAGTTCCCGCTCCAAGCTCATCGAATAAAACAAGGCTATCATAATCGACATTCTTTAGGATATCGACAATATTGACCATATGGGAAGAGAATGTACTTAAGCTTTGTTCAATCGACTGTTCATCGCCAATATCGGCATAAACAGAGGAAAACACAGCCGTTTCAGAACCATCCAGCGCAGGAATTTGCAGACCGGACTGGGCCATTAACGTACATAGGCCAATCGTTTTAAGGGTAACGGTTTTACCCCCTGTATTGGGACCAGTAATGACGATTGTCGTAAATTCATCACCAAGGAAAATGTCATTGGCCACGACAACATCACTCGGAATGAGCGGATGCTTCGCTTTGAATAATTTCACGCGTCCCTCATTATTTAGAATTGGTTTAGACCCTTTTATCGCTTTTGCGTACTTTGCCTTGGCGACAAGGAAATCGACTTGTGCGAGCACCTTAACATTGTGAAGCAATTCCGGGGTGAACTCACCGACTTTTTCCGATAACTCGACTAAAATCCGTTCTATTTCCTGTGTTTCCTTCACTCGTGTTTCCTGAAGTACATTATTCAATTGAACGATTGCCTGTGGTTCAATAAACAACGTTTGTCCGGATGAAGATTGATCATGAATGATCCCGCCATACACACTTCGATATTCCTGTTTTACTGGGATAACAAAACGGTCATTCCGGATTGTGATAATGGCGTCTGACAACATTTTCGACGCATTGGAGGAACGAATCATACTTTCGAGTTTTTCCCTGACACGGCTTTCGTTCGTACGAATCTGGTTTCGAAGGGTACGCAACTTATCGCTCGCAGAATCCATCACTTCGCCGTGCTCACTAATAGCATAAGTAATTTCCTGCTGCAATTCAATCAACGGATGAAGTGAATCAATATATTCTGCTAAAAGTGGAACTTCGATTTCCTGCTCCGCGATTTCATCAAAAAAACGACTCAGAATCCTGCCGGCACGAAGCGTACTCGCAAGCTCCATCAATTCCATCGGTGAAAGCATACCGCCAATCTGAGCCCGTTTTGCATGTGGACGGATATCAAAAATTCCGCCCAATGGCAAATTTCCTTTTAAACGGACAATTTTGGCTGACTCATCTGTTTCTTCCTGCCACCTCGATACTTCCTCAAAGTCAGTGGAAGGCATCAATTGCTGTGCCTTCTCCTTTCCTATGGAAGAGGATGCATGTGAGACTAATTGTTCTTTAATTTTATGAAATTCCAATGTCTTTAAAGCTTTATTATGCATGGAGTTAAAGCTCCTCCTCTTTTGTGGGCAAATAGTTAGTCATTTCTCTTTAAAAACGTTAATAATCCATCAGTATTCTTTGCATTAAGGACAGTGGATTTTTTAATCCAGCCTTTTTTAGCCGAAGAAACCCCGACCGGCATATGTTCAAGCATGTCAATGCTATGAGCATCGGTATTGATCACAATCGGAACGCCTGCTTCCTGTGCCTTCCGTAAATGCGGCGGAGCCAAATCTAATCGATTCGGGTTAGCATTCAATTCCAGTGCTGTATTCGTTTCGAGCGCTAGTTCAATCAGCATATCAATATCAACATCATAACCAGTTCGTTTGCCGATAATTCTTCCAGTTGGATGGGCGATGATATCAACATGCGGGTTATTTAACGCAGTTTTTAAGCGCTCCATGATCGTATCACGAGGCTGGGAAAAACTTGAGTGGATTGAGGCGATAACCAAATCCATCTCTGCCAACAACTCATCGTCATAATCAAGTGTTCCATCAGGAAGTATATCCATTTCAATCCCTGAAAGCACGGTAAAATCATCATATTTTTCATTCAGGTCATGAATGATTTGTTTTTGCTCACGTAAGCGTTCCACGGTCAGACCGTTAGCCACTTTCAAATATTGTGAATGGTCAGTGATGGCCATATATTTATAACCTTTGGCCCGGCACGCTTCAATCATTTCTTCAATCGAATAAGCCCCATCACTCCATGTGGTATGCATATGCAGATCACCTTGAATATCTTCTACCGAAATAAGTGGTTCATCTGCATCATATTGCTCCACTTCCGTTCCATCTTCACGTAATTCTGGAGGAATAAACGGTAGTCCAAAATGATTATAAAAGAGTTCTTCTGTTTCAAATGTTAATACTTCACCCGTCTCAGCCACTTCTACTCCATACTCACTGATTTTTTCACCGCGATCTTTAGCCAGTTGGCGCATCCGGACATTGTGATCTTTTGAACCGGTAAAATGATGGAGGGTCGTGATAAATTCCTTATCCTTCACGATTCGGAAATCAACAGATATATCATATTCATAATCAAGTACAACTGACACCTTTGTATCGCCGGCTCCAATCACCTGTTTTATGCCCGATAATGAAAGAAGCTGAACCTTCACAGCTTCGGGTTTATCAGTCGAAATAATAAAATCGAGATCTTTAATCGTTTCTCTCATACGACGGATACTGCCGGCTCTTGATGAACGGATGATATATTCCATGTTGGTAATAGCCAATTCAATATCATCCGCAATCGGTCTCATGAAGGCAAGCGGAAGCCGATCAGGCCTTGATCCAGCCTCAGCAATCGCAGACAAAATCTTCTCTTCCGTTTTTTTACCGAAACCGGAAAGTGCCGCGACCTTGCCTTCTTCACAAGCGAGTTTCAGGTCATTCACATCATTGATATGAAGCTCTTTATGCAGCTTGGCAATTTTTTTCCCTCCCAACCCTTGAAGTTGTAAGAGCGGAATCAAACCTTTTGGCACCTGCTCCTGAAGCTCTTCAAGAACAGTCGACTTTCCTTCATTGATATACTCTTCAATGACGGCTGCTGTTCCTTTCCCGATTCCACTTAAAGTGGTAAAATCTTCGATTGCCGTCAAACTCCGATCATCCGTTTCTAAGGCACCTGCCGCCTTGCGGAAAGCTGAAACCTTAAACGGATTCTCTCCTTTTAACTCCATATATATTGCAATTTTTTCTAGTAATTTAATGATATCTTTTTTATTTACTGTCATTTTTTTCACCGCCGAAAAAATTAGTAGGGTGTCCCTTATTTACTTTCTTAAAGATACCTTTCTTGGAGGTAAAGTACAAGCAGTCCGATTCTTACTATACGAATCAACAAGAAAGAAGTTTCATCGTTCTCCATACAAAGGGGCCTCACCCTTTCAAAGTATAGGAATCTAGGACTTTGAGAAAGGTAGATAGGCCCTCGTTTACTGTCATTAAGATTATTTCACAAACCAAAGATCTTTAACTTGTTCGGAAAGGAACGGCGTATGTTTCACTATAGATTCTGCCAGAAAAGAGCCGGTTAATGGTTCCTGAATGGAATCCATTGGCAGCAAGGCAGCTATGTATAATATAATAAACATGATAAGATAGACTTCGACAAATCCTAATATCCCGCCACCCCAGCGATTTAGCTGTTTTAAAATCGGCAGATAGGTAATGAAATTGAGCATCGATCCAAGCATTTGCCAGAGAATTTTGGTAGCGAAGAAAATGATTGCAAAGGCAATAGCGTTGTAATACGCCGTTTCAAGCCCTACTGTCTCGAAAAACATATTAATGTTCGAAGAATCACCTATCGTCGGGAATGGGATCCACAATTTCAAATTGGGAGCAAGATCGCCGTAGAACACATAGGCGACAATGAAAGCTACTATAAATCCAGTCATATGAACAGTTTGTAAAATAAAGCCACGCTTTAAACCGATTAATAAACCGATTAAAAGAATGGCCAAAATTGCTAAATCTAGCATGTACTCAGTCCTTCTCTCTCTTTAATTCCAGTTGAAGCTGGTCTAGTTCATCTTTTAATTTAATATATTCGTGGACGGTATTCACGGCCGTTAATACCGCAAGCTTACTCGTATCCAAATATGGATTTTTCATACTGATTTCTCTCATTTTCTCGTCAACCAGCGAAGCAACCTGGCGCATATGACTCGCGCTTTCTGTACCGACGATTGTATATGGTTGTCCGTATATATCAACTGTTGTTTTATTTCGTTTATCGTCTGACAAAATGATGCCCCCAATCTAAACAATCCTAATTCTATCATATCATGAAGTTTTTCGTCATGAAAGAGAGTACAACGTCATTTCTTGCATAAAATTGCAATAATTTGTCAAACGAAATCGACCTTAGGTTGAGGACTCCCTAAAAAAATAAAATTGAGTTAGGAGTTTCTAATTATGTCTCATGTTGTTTTACTTATCAGTCCTTCACAAATAACGGAAATGAAATCTCATTATTCCTCTTCCTTAGCCGCAAAACTGCCACCAGGAAGTATCTTTTCAGCTAAGCCACCCCTATGTACGGTGACCGCCTATAAATCCGGAAAGGTCCTTTTCCAAGGAAAGAATGCTGAAACGGAAGCGAAAAAGTGGCAGAAAGGTGCTGCTGCTCCAAAGAAAAAAGCAGCCTCTACCGCATCAGTCAATGTCCATCGTTATTCACCGCCTGCCCATATTGGCACCATGTCTGTTATTGGTTCGGATGAAGTCGGGACAGGAGACTATTTCGGACCCATGACCGTCGTTGCTGTCTATGCAAAAAAAGAGCAGCTGCCTCTATTGAAAGAACTGGGTGTCCAGGATTCTAAAAATCTGAAAGACCCACAGATTATCGAAATTGCCAAACAGATTAAAGATGTAGTGCCATTCAGTCTGCTTACTTGTGATAATCCGAAATATAATACACTTCAGGCAAAGGGGATGTCACAAGGAAAAATGAAGGCCCTCCTTCATAACCAGGCCATAAAG
>NZ_JBFUIB010000175.1:0-7224 GCF_056402095.1 Peribacillus sp. P4_C12 | reverse complement strand
TATCTTAAGGAGGTAGATTATGTTTAAGAAAATCCTTATGTTATTCGGCTTATTAATCACTTTCATTGGTCTTTCTTCTTCCCAATCTGATTTAGCAAATGCGCCAGTAGATGAAGAAGTTATTCTATTACCTGGAAGTGAAACATTAGTTGAAGATGACATTGAAACAGCAAAAAAACAAAGAGAAAAAGCGATGCAAGACATGGCAGATCACCCTGAATTGGTTCAATTTGCAACTGAAATTGAATGAAAAAGGATTCCTTTATTGCAAAGGGGTTCTTTTTTTGTTCATTTCTCTTGTTGAACTATAGGGGCAGGATAGTTTAATAAAGAAAATAAAAATAAACCCCCTTCATTAAATGGTAAAATAAGTTAAAGGGGGTGGGAGTAATGGAAAAATATTTTGGAGTTATTTCATTCGCTTTAATAATATTGGTGATTGGATTCTTTGGTATGGATGTATCTTTAATCATTAATCCTGAAGTCTCAACGTTTCGATTATTAATGATAACAGGAATTACTTTATCTTTGATTTTCGCTGGATTCAGCGAAAAGGGATATTGGAAAAGGGTATCTTTAGGTCTTAGTATTTTAGTTGGTTTATTTTACTTTATTGGTATTGAAGTAATGAGAATTTTATTTCAAGGGAACGGATTTTAATTTAAAAATATTTATTTAATAAAAAATTAAAGGGTGCTTTACTTCAATAACAGGGGTTGCTGCGGCAGTCTTTTTCTTATTGAACTATCGGGGCAGGTTAGTCGAAGAAGGAATTGAAGAAACAAAAAGAGGATAGGTACTGTTAATTAAAATGATTTTTATAGAAAGAAGGATTAATATGGCATATTGCAAAGTTCGCCAAGCTGAAATTTATTATGAAGATTTAGGGGAAGGTAAACCAATTTTAATGATACACGGTTATTCTCCGGACCATCGATTAATGAGTGGTTGTATGGAACCTATATTTACTAAGAGGGAGGGGTGGCGACGTATTTATATTGATCTACCTGGAATGGGATTAACAAAAGAATATAACGAAATAAGCAGTTCTGATGAAATGTTGAATGCTGTTTTAGATTTTATTCAAGCTGTAATTCCTAACCAAGAGTACGTAATTGCTGGGGAATCTTACGGTGGCTATATAGCTAGGGGCATTATTGAAAAGCATCAAGAACAAATACTCGGTGCAGCATTTATATGTCCTCTTATTATTCCTTTTAAAAAAAATATAACAGTTGAGAAACATAAAATATTGAGAAAAGATGAAAAGTTTATTGAAAATTTATCAAAGGGTGAATTAGAAGATTTTAGAAAAAACAACATTATACTTGATGAGTACACATGGTTAAGGTACAACAAAGAAATTCTAAKTGKTTGTAAAATTGGAGATGAAAAGTTTCTAAATAAGGTTAAGAATAAATATGGGTTTTCTTTTAAGATTGACCAGACTGATTTTATTAAACCCAGTGTATTCCTGTTAGGAAGACAAGACTCTTCGGTTGGATATAAAGATGCTCTTGACATAATAAACAAGTATCCACGAGGAACATTTGCTGTATTGGATATAGCAGGTCACAATTTACAAATTGATCAACCACAACTTTTTAGTACTCTATTAAATGAATGGTTGGATAGAATTGAAGAGTTCCAAAACTAATACTTACCGCAGTAAGTGAAGTTTGTGAAATATTGTACTTGAACTAACAGGTGCTTTACTTCAATAAGAGAGTTGCTTCTGCAGCTCTTTTTCTTATGGAACTAAAGGGGYAGGATAGTGGAAGAAGGTATTTATTGTTCAGATAAAGAATAGTATTCGGAAAAGGTTGATTTTTAAGGATTAAACAAACTAAATATCAGGAGGAAAAAATGGTTGATAATAGTTATGAGAAACAACAACTGAAAAAACTCAGGACTTATATTTATATCACGATAGCATTACTTTTTTCAATGATATTTATATTTGTTAGCATTTTATTTTTGTATTTTCCTATGATAGGCATTTTAGACGTTGTGTATTTTCCACCAAAACTCGCAATTTTTTCATTCTTAATTTCTATTGTATTTTCTGTTTTAGCCATAAAAAATCTCTTTGGTAAGATATTGTTAGTTTTAAACATATTTCTCATGCTATTTATGAATTTTTATGGACCATAAATAGATACAAGAAGACTAACTTAGGGTGTAATAGTCAGGCTGTTGTATAGACAGCCTTTTCTTAAGTAACAACGAAAGCAGCATTTCTGCAATAAATGAACTACTTTCTTCATTTGTAAATCGTCCATAATTGTGAAGTAATTCACTTAAACTCTTGAGATTCTATTGATCTATTGGGCAAGACACCTTGCCAAATAGACCAATAGATGAAGGAATTTAATAATCGATACCGGCAGCTTCAGCTAAATATTCAATTAGATGAAGGGCGCGCATTGATTGTGTGAGTCCTTCACGATCAATACCAAGTTTCATCTGTAATAGGCAGCCAGGATTTGTTGTAATAATAACAGCTGCCTCTGTGGCTTTCGTGTGCTTCATTTTCTCATCAAGAATCTGCATGGATGAATCATAGTTTACAATATTATAAATGCCTGCAGATCCACAGCACATATCAGCCTGATCCATTTCAATAAGTCGTATTCCAGGCACTTTTTTCAATAATTCGACTGGTTCTTGCGTTACTTTTTGAACGTTAGTCATATGGCAAGAGCGCTGATAAGTAACTCTCTCGCCAACTCGGGCTGCTATCTCTGGTAATCCGCATTCAACAAGAATTTGGCTGATATCTTTTGACTTTGCTGAAAAAGCTCTTGCTCTGTCTGCCCATTCGCTGTCATCTGAAAGTAAATGACCGTATTCATATAACATGGCGCCGCATCCTCCAGCATTATTGACAATAAAATCAGCTTCCACTTTTTCAAAAGCCAGAATGTTTTGTTTCGCAAGATTGCGTGCTTCATCCATTTCTCCAGAATGGGCGTGCAGTGCGCCGCAGCATGTTTGTTTCGGTACAACGACAACATCACAGCCCGCTTCTGAAAGAAGCTTAATGGATAATTGGTTAATGTGGTGGAACATCGCATCCATAATACAACCGGTGAAAAAGGCTACTATATATTTCGGATTCAATTTTGCTTTCACTTCTGTCAGGGCACGCCCTCGTTCCACCGGTGAAACGGGTTCCGGCATGATTGCTTCGAAGGCACCAAGATTATTAGGTAGCTTTTTCATAATACCTGATGAACGAGCCGCTTTTTGCAGCCCACTTTTTTTGTATAGCCAAATGGAGTGTCCAGTGACATTCATCATCGTCCTACTTGGGAAAACCTTTTTCAGCATAGATTTTCGGAGTAGCCGCACGGGTATAGAAAAGGTTTTGCGTTTGACAAGTGCTGCGCGAGTGGCTTCTAAAATGGAACCATATTCTACACCTGTCGGGCAGGCTGTTTCGCACGCCCTGCAGCCTAAACACAAATCGAATGGTTCTTCGAGAACAGATAAGTCGGTAATTTTTCCTTCACCGACCATTTTCACTAAGTTAATTCGACCACGTGGTGAATGTGTCTCTTTTCCGAATGTTGTATAAGTCGGACACACAGGCAAACAATAGCCGCATTGGACGCAGTTATTTGTTTTGTCGTATTGAAATTCTTCTCTTAACTGTTTAAGTGATGTTTCCATGTTAGCTCAACTCCAATTTTTGTCCCGGTTCAGGGAAAATTTTCCCTGGGTTCATAATGTTATTTGGATCCCATACTTCTTTAATCCGTTTCATAATATCGAGGCCGGCTGCCCCTAGCTCCATTTCCATAAAGGGAGCTTTCATCATTCCAATGCCATGCTCGCCGGACAAGGTTCCGCCRAGCTCAATGGCCGCCATAAAAATTTCCGAAACAGCTAGTTCAACGCGGCTCATTTCTTCTTTATCCGTTTTATCACAAATAATGTTAGGATGAAGGTTACCATCACCTGCATGCCCAAAAACAACGAGATGAACACCATACTTGTCTCTTATTTTCTGYAGTCTTTCACACATTTCAGGAATTTTGCTGCGAGGAACGGTGGCGTCTTCTGAAATTTTCGTTGGCTTAATCCGAACAATGGCCGGAGATACGAGCTTTCGTGCTCTCCATAGTTCCGATTCTTCGACTTTGTCCTTTGGAATTCTAACTTCTCTTGCTCCTACGGAACGACATAATTCAGATGCCTGGGCCACTTCTTCTTGCAAAGCAAGTGGATGGCCATCCATTTCAATTAAAATAAGTGCAGCCGCATCAACAGGTAAGCCAAGTGGCTCAAACTGTTCAACTGCTACAATGGATGCCTGATCCATCAATTCCATTTTTGAAGGGAAAATACCGGCAGAAAGAATTTTGGAAATCGCACTTCCTGCATCTACTAAACTATCAAAAATAACCATTATTGTTGCAGTAGCTTTCGGTTTAGGAATGAGTCTGAGCACTGCTTTCGTAATGATGCCGAGTGTACCTTCTGATCCGACAATCAGCTTTGTTAAGTCGTATCCGGTCACATTCTTAACGGTACTCCCTCCTGTTTTTATGAGTTCTCCTTCAGGTGTAATCACTTCAAGGCCAATAACATAATCTTTCGTTACGCCGTATTTCAGCCCCCTCGGCCCTCCAGAGTTTTCAGCTAAATTGCCGCCAATTGTCGAGACGTGAGAACTGCTTGGGTCAGGTGGATACATAAATCCTTTTTGTTCAGCTGCTTTATGTATATTCGATGTCAAAACACCAGGAGAAACCACTGCTACAAGGTCCTCTTCGTGAATTTCCAGAATATCATTCATCACAGATAAATCGAGGACGATGCCCCCTTTAACCGGAAGCGGCCCGCCACTTAAACTAGTAGACTGACCCCGTGGATAAAGAGGGATTTTCTCCCGATTCGCAAACTTCACGAGGGATACTAGCTCTTCTGTACTTTTTGTCTGAATGACGAGGTCCGGCAAATACGTCCCGAATGAAGCATCGAATGAATAGCTAAAGCGGTCACTTTCATCTGTATAGACTTTTCCCGTTTTTATAATTGCATCGATTTCCTGAATGTGATTGGCGGTTATTACTTTCATTTCATTATCATCCTTTCTGTTTTGCTATACTGTATAATCCTGTAAAAATAAACTTAATTTTTTCTCGGCGTTTCTTAAATGAATCTGGCATTGAAGTTTAGCCAATTCGGGCTCTTCTGCTTCAATTGCCAGAAGAATGCTTTGATGTTCATCGTAGACTGCTTTACTTTTTCGTTTTAATTGTTCGTTTGGACGAAGAGTAATGTTTAACGCTTTTTCATAGAGAGTAGATAAGCTTTCAAGCGTTTGAATCATAATCGGATTTTGCGTAGCCTTAATAATGGAACTGTGAAATTCTATATCAGAATGGATGGCGGTAGTACCTTTTTCAATAGATTCTTCTTCCATTCTTTTTAAAATATTCTTCATTTGGTCAAGGCATTTTGGTGTACGTCTTAGGGCAGCTAAATAGGCCGCTTCAGGCTCCAGAATCTTTCGCATCTCAAATAGATACTTAATATTTTCAACATCATCTCTTTCTACTTGTATGCGATGTATGAATGTTGAACTTGTCGTTTCTTCCACATAGCTTCCGCCTCCTTGACGGGAGTTAATGACACCAGCAGCACGCAGCATGCTTAATGCCTCGCGTATGGGTGCTCTGCTTACAGAAAAATGAGCCGTTAACTCCTTTTCCGTTGGCAGCTTAGAACCTGGACGGAACTGCCCTGTTTCAATCATGTTTAATAATTCACGGGAGATCATTTGAGAAACACTTTCTTTTTGGGACAAAATAATCTATCACCTTTCATGTTTTATCTCAATAGAGAAGTATAAAAGCTAAAAATTTGCATTATGAATTTAAATTTGTATGACATATTTATGGAATGTATTGAGATTTTATTCTAATTTGGGGAAATATCAATTCGAAAGCGCTTTCAATTTGTTTATAATAAAGAAAAGCCTTTAATTAAACTACAAAAAAGCGAATATTTGTATTACAAATATTGTATAAAAAACTGTTGAGTTAATCAAGAGTTTTCTTTAATGACTACAACCTGGTTTCGCAAACTGTAAAACTTAATAATAAAAGGGAAGTACTTTTGAAACTTTACTGATGTAAAAGGGTACTTTTAAGTTGTTTTCAGTCCTCAATTAATGGAATGTTATTTAGCTTATTCTCATTAACAAATAAATTGAGGTTTTTGTTTTTAAATATTTGCATTTATGAGTGAGCGACATGAGCAATGCAACTATGTTTAGAAAGACTGACGACTAGAAAAGTGACAAGACGAATTGTACCATTTCTTATTGTCTTGTATGTAATCGCATTCATTGAAAGAGCGAATTTAGGTTATGCGGCTTTGGACATGAACGAGGCACTGGCACTGACAAGCCAGATGTTTGGAATCGTTTCTGGTATTTTCTTTATCAGCTATTTCTTGTTTGAAATTCCAAGCAATGTGATGCAGGAAAAGTCCGGGGCGCGAAAATGGATTGCACGTATTCTCGTTACGTGGGGAGACGTGGTAGCGTTGACATAAATAAAAAAACATTTCATTGCATAAAAATACAAAATAATATATTTTTATAATAAACATTCTAAGATCTAAAAGGAGATAAGATATGGATATTTATCATGCAGTAACCAGTGATGTTAAATATATTTATAATTTAATACAAATTCAGGCTGAACAAGGAGTAGTTTTGCCTCGTACAAAATTATCACTATATCAACATTTACAATGTATGTATGTCATGAAAGAGGATAATAAAATACTTGGGGTTGCCGGATTACATGTTTTAGGTCAGGACCTAGCAGAGGTACGTTCATTAGTCGTAGATCCAAATCATTCTGGTCAAGGTATAGGTCGTAAATTAGTTAATCATATTATAAATGAAGCTTCACGACTTGAAATTAGCAGATTAATATCATTAACATACGAAACGGAGTTTTTTAAAAAATGTAACTTTGAAATTATTTCAAAGGATACTTTGCCAGAAAAAGTGTGGATTGATTGTATGAATTGCCCCAAGTTTAACTCTTGTGATGAAGTTGCAATGATTAATTATATTGGATAAAAAAATTATCATCGAGTCCATGGCTGTCATGAATAAAGGCGGATTACACATTTCCGTTCATGGTATTTTAAGGAGAAAGCACCTTATGGTAAGTGGTTAGAAAGAGAGGATGGAAT
>NZ_JBFUIB010000174.1:0-7247 GCF_056402095.1 Peribacillus sp. P4_C12 | reverse complement strand
ACCTCCATGGCGCTAAGGACATCTTTTGTCTGGTAGGCTAATGCTTCCAATGTTGCCCGGACGAAATGCTCCTTCGAAGTCCCCCTTGTTAACCCGAAAACCGCTCCTCGGACATCACTATCCCAATAAGGAGTACCAAGTCCAACAAACGCAGGGACTACATAGACCCCATCCGCTGAGGTAACCCGCTTTGCATACATTTCACTATCTTTCGATTCTTGCAAGATCTTTAATCCGTCCCTAAGCCACTGTATTGCTGAACCTGCGACAAAAACACTGCCTTCTAATGCATACTCGACTTTCCCGTTCAGGCCCCATGCAATCGTAGTCAACAGACCATGTTCAGATTTCACTGCCTGTTCTCCTGTATTCATCAGCATAAAGCACCCGGTGCCGTATGTATTCTTAGCCATTCCTTTTTCAAAGCATTCTTGGCCGAACAATGCGGCCTGCTGATCTCCTGCTGCTCCAGCAATCGGAATTTCATGTCCAAAGAAATGATGTGTGACAGTTTTCGCATAGACCTCTGAAGAAGGCCGAACTTCCGGCAGCATTGAATGAGGCACCTGTAAAATTTCGAGAATTTCTTCGTCCCACTTCAAATCATGAATGTTATACATCAGCGTTCTCGAAGCATTCGAATAATCGGTTACATGGGCTTTGCCACCTGAAAGCTTCCATATCAGCCACGTATCAATCGTGCCAAACAATAAGTCCCCGGCTTCTGCCTTTTCCCGAGCACCGTCTACATGATCGAGAATCCATTTCACCTTTGTCCCAGAAAAATAAGCATCAATCAACAAACCCGTTTTCTGTGAAAATAAATCACTGTGACCATCCTTCTTCAATTGCTCGCAGATTTCGTTGGTCTGTCGGGATTGCCAAACGATTGCATGATAAACAGGCTGTCCTGTTTCCTTATCCCAAACCACCGTCGTTTCCCGTTGATTCGTTATACCGATTCCCGCAATCTGTTCCGGCTTTACATTCATTTCCGATAGACAGGAAGCGATGACTGATAAAATAGAACCCCAAATTTCATTGGCATTATGCTCTACCCAACCAGGATTCGGGAAATATTGGGTGAATTCCTTTTGGGCAATATGCAAAACTTCACCTTTTTTATTAAATAAAATGGCCCGAGAGCTTGTTGTTCCTTGGTCCAATGATAATATATATGTCTCCATCGTTGTCTCCTCCTACACAAAAAGATCTATTTCATCTTCAGTGTCATGCTGTTTTAATATTTTCATTTTACTCGATATATCCCTGAAAATAAAAGATATAGAAAAGTGCCAGCTATAGATTGAAAAATATTGGCAGATTTATAGAATATCTTTTACAATAAAAATAGTTAAGATTGGAGGAATAGTAAATGAACAATCATGAAATAGATTTTAAATTACATGGTGATGATATGCAGTTTGTAGAAGTGGAATTAGATCCTCAAGAAACAGTAATCGCCGAAGCAGGAAGTTTGATGATGATGGAAGATCAAATCAAGATGGAAACTATCTTTGGTGATGGGTCATCAAGCCGTGATAGCGGAATGATGGGGAAGCTTTTTGGTGCTGGTAAAAGACTTCTTACCGGAGAAAGTCTTTTCATGACCGCTTTTACAAACGAAGGGTATGATAAAAAACGCGTTTCCTTTGCTTCACCCTATCCAGGTAAAATCATTCCCATGGATTTGAGTGAGCTCGGCGGAAAAATCATTTGTCAAAAGGATGCTTTCTTAGCAGCTGCCAAAGGTGTATCTGTCGGAATTGAGTTTCAAAGAAAAATAGGAACAGGCTTTTTTGGCGGTGAAGGCTTCATCATGCAAAAACTTGAAGGCGACGGAATGACCTTCGTTCATGCTGGTGGCACGATCCATAAAAAGGAATTGGCTGCAGGTGAGGTTTTACGTGTTGATACAGGCTGTTTAGTGGCTATGACTAGCGGCGTGGATTATAATATCGAGTTCGTAAAAGGCGTAAAAACGGCTTTATTTGGAGGCGAAGGTTTATTTTTCGCAACTCTAAAAGGACCCGGGACCGTCTGGGTACAATCATTGCCGTTCAGCCGTCTTGCCAGCCGTGTATTTGCTGCTATGCCGCAAAATGGCGGCTCTTCTGACGAAGGCAGTATAGCGAAAGGTTTATTCAATTTATTCAACGATAAATAATAACCGGACCTATGGCTGCCACTCTGACAGTCATAGGTCGGTCTATGAAAAGGATGGATAGCTAGATGCAGCTTGTTAAGTGGGCCTACATGAGACGCTATAATATCAAAGCAATTTTCGATCAATTTCCGAACTCTCCTGTTATTTTCCGAAAAATAAAAGATTACTATTTTATATATACCATACAATGGACAGCTGCTGATGCCCCTGTTGGCACTAAAGAGCTTGAAGAAATGGAACAGCTTCTCAACCGGGAGCTGGGAACTGAACTGCAATATCTCTATCGAAGAAAATAGGGTTATTCCTCGTATATCATTTTTCTTGTCATCCCGCCATCGACGATAAGGTTAACACCGGTAACGAAATCATTTTCTGATGCTGTCAAATAGAGACAGGCCCTTCCAATATCTTCTGGTTTACCAACACGATTGGAAAAATGCTGTTTATGATCCTTATCACTTAGCGCTTCATAATCCCCCGTTTCAATCCACCCCGGTGAAATCGAATTAACCGTAATATTCTCTTTGCTGAACGAAGCAGCGAGTGCATGAGTTAGAGCAACGATTCCACCTTTTGTTGCGGCATAGGATTCCGAATCCGGCTCTGACATAATTGCTCTTGTTGATGCCAAATTGATGATTGCCCCTCCCATTTCATTATCTCGCATGTATGTTGCTGCCGCCCGGGAACAAAGAAAAACACTTCGCAAATTCGTATTCATCATATCGTCCCATTCCTCAATCGTCAGATCATATAGAGATTTGAATAAAGCTTTCCCTGCATTATTAATTAATATATCAACTGTCTCGTATGTTTTTCGAGTAACGTCCATCAATTGAAGGATGTCAGCCTCCTTCCGAACATCCGTTTTTACGAATAACGCTTCATACCCTTTCTTTTTGAGTTCCTCTACAAACCGTACACCCTCCTGCTCGTCCAAATCTGCCAGAACGACCGAAGCACCATTTTCTGCGTATTCTTTCGCGACGCCTCTCCCTATTCCATTAGAAGCACCTGTTATAATCACTGTTTTTTTGGTAAAACTCATTATTTTTCCTCTCTTTCGCTACAAACTTTTTTCCTATCATAATATCCAAATAGCTTCTCTTCAAACACATCGCTAAAATATATGTCATATCTTTTACTTTATTATCAAAAATCAACAATCAATAAAACCCATTATATTTTAGTAGTAGTCCTTAATGATGTATGATAATAGAAACATCATGGTTTAACTAGGGTGAAGAGCACCCACTATTATCTTTCTTACAGTGTAAAAAATCTTATATTGGAGGAATGTAAAAATGGACTTATTAAAAAATGTGTTTTCCTTAGGCTTAGGTGCTGCCGCTGCTACAAAAGAACAAATTGAAAAAGCAGTTGACTCTCTTGTGAAAAAAGGGGATATCAGTAAAGAAGACTCTAAAGATCTTATTAAACAATGGGTTGAAAAAGGTGAACAAGCCCAAAAACAACTGGATGAGTCCGTCAAAGCTAAGGTCAATCAAGCACTTAATGGTTTGAATCTGGCAACCAAAGAAGAAGTTCGGGAATTAGAACGTCGGATAGTAATTTTAGAGCAAAAAAACCAAAACATACAACCGTGATCTGGAGGAACTTGAATGTTTGGCAAGCGACTGAAACACGCACAACGTTACCAGGAGATCATTAATGCCTTTTTGAAAAATGGCTTTGGTTATTTCATATACCGTTTGGGATTATCTGAAAGCAAATCCGCTTCGAAACTTCAACCCGATGAAAACCTGAACCTTCGTTCAATTGGGGAGCGGTTGCATACGATTTTACAAAGCTTGGGTCCTACATTCATAAAGCTTGGTCAGATTGCAAGTACAAGGCGTGATTTCGTTCCGGAAGAAATTGTCCGTGAACTTGAAAAATTGCAGGACCAAGTCACACCTTTTCCATTTGATAAGGTAAGAAAGATTGTTGAAGATGAATTGGGTGATTCTTTAGAGAACCTTTTTCTCGAATTTCATGAACTCCCTCTTGCAACCGCTTCGATTGGGCAGGTTCATGTTGCACGGCTTCCATCACAGGAAGTGGTAGCAATCAAAGTTCAGCGGCCTGATATTCTGCCGACAGTGGAAACGGATTTGGAAATTCTCGATGATTTAGCAAGACTGATGGAAGCACGCATTTCTTGGGGGCGACGATACCAAATCAGAAAAATGATTGATGAATTCGCTAAATCACTGCGGGCAGAACTCGATTATAACTCCGAGGGGCGAAACGGGGAAAAAATAGCCAAACAATTCATGAATAATCAAGGGATTAAGATACCAAGGATTCATTGGGAATTTTCAACAAAAAGAGTCTTAACCATGGACTTTATTCAAGGCATTAAGATCAATCATTATAAGCAGCTTGATGATGAAGGCTATGATCGTCGAAAAATAGCGGAAAGATTAGCGAATTCTATGCTTCAACAAATTTTAATTGATGGTTTTTATCACGGCGATCCGCACCCTGGCAATATCGTCATATTGCCGGGGAATATCGTCGCACTCATGGATTTCGGTATGGTAGGGCGTTTGGAGGATGAGATGAAATTTCAGTTCGCATCACTTGTCATCAATCTAAAACGGGGAAGTACCAATGGACTGATTAAGACACTCTCCGATATGGGCCTTCTTACAGACGAAACCGATATGATTGCGTTAAGATATGATATTGATGAATTGCGAATTAAATATTATGACATCCCATTGAGCCAGATTAGCTTAGGCGGAGCGGTCAATGACCTGTTTACAGTTGCTAATCAGCACCATGTCCAAATCCCTCCCGAATTCACGATGCTAGGTAAGGCTCTGCTTACCATGGAAGCCATTATCGAGGAATTAGATCCTCATTTCAGTATTATGAAGGCTGCTGAACCTTTTGGAGAAAGGTTGTTAAAAGAACGCTATAATCCAAAGAACATCGCCAAGAACACTTGGAATCAATTTGTCGAGACTGCAGAAGCCATGGCCGAACTTCCGAAGGATATTAGAGAAGTAACCGGTATTATTAAAAAAGGAAAATTGCGATTAGATATCAATATCCCCGAGCTTCAGGTGTTTTTACATAAACTTGATCAAATCTCGAACCGGTTGTCTTTCAGTATTATCTTGCTCGCCTTTAGCATAATCATGGTCGGCCTCATTATCGGCTCAGCAATAGGAGGGGAAACTCTTCTTCTTTGGAAAATACCAGTTATTGAAATCGGATTTGTCGTTGCAACCCTGATGTTCTTACTAATGCTTTATACCATTTTTAGATCAGGGAAAATGTAGACTCACGAAAAAAGAGAAAATCCCAATAGTAAGGATTTTCTCTTTTTCATGAATTCATTCATTGGTCATGTGTGCGTCGATCATATGAAACGGCATATACACTATGGCGAAAATGTAAGATCGGATCTTCCGAGCACTCAATGCCAGTGGTGATATTAGTTGGATCAAACAGTAAATTATCTGCAAAAGAATCCAATTTTTTTGTAATGGATAAATGCCCGACCGTGATTACCTGTTTATCTACGGACCAAACCACGGTTGGATCATCAGTTGGATCATTTTCTCCTCCTAATTGGATGTTCAATTTAAAGCCTATTGGACCTTGTTGGAGCCTCTCTTCCATATCTTCATTCAAATAATCTGACGAAAGCATGGCTACCTCCTCTTTTGCCAGCATACTCAGACCGGCATCTGGTTCCCACTGATACTTGATGGCCTGACGTCTTCCATCCGCGTTAATGAAATAGAATGCATGAATAGAATAGTACTGACACGTTGAAAAACTGGCAGGTGAACGCATTTCTTTTAGCATTTGAAGACTCGCTTTGCATTCTGGGTATTTTATAAATATTGTTGCAAGCTCTTTTAGGTTTGGAAAACCATCTTTTGCAGATTTGAAAAAGTTGACAATATCAACAAACGCTTCCGGTGTTTTCGCAAAAAATAGCGGAATGGTCACAGTGATAAGATCTGTCACCTCTCCGTCCGGTAATTGAAACTTGACAGCCATTCCCTTTACAGGTGAAAGAGCATCAGAATGACTGGGGATTGGGGAGCTGTTTGAAAAACGAATAGTTACCGGCACTGCTTCATTCTGAAGGTGCGCTGCCACCGTTATTGGAGCCGCTTTTCCGTTAGGGGTAAAAACCCCCTCATAGCCATTCCCCTTTGCATGCGCGCGCCGATACCCAGGAAATGTTCCTGCTACATTTTCAATAACATCTACTGCCCTACTGCCTAGCTCGGATTTCAGTTTTTTATTTTCCTCCATAACTACACCCTCTTTTGTAATACGAATAATTGTTCATTTGTATTACCTCTACCCATTATTCTATTTGCTTATACTATTTAAACTGGCTATAGCACATTCCGCTTAAATCCTTCTTTCACTACACAGCTATTTAATGAACAATAAAACGCCTGGAATAAAATCCAAGCGTTAAATATTATATTCGATTTACAGTTATAGAAGTTTCTCAATATCATTGATAATAAGGTCCCTCACCTTTAAATTGCCCTAAAGAAACTTCCTAACCATTAATACGCTCTTGCTGAAAAATCATAAATGCTCACTTTTTAACTAAATATATATATATCAAAATGGATTTCTGCTTGAATTAAACTAGTAAAATCTATAATGTTTTTCTGTATACTTTGCGGTTTTTTCGTTATTTTCCACTCGAATTACAATCATAGAAAGAAACGCTAAACCATATTTCTCTTTGAGTTGGTCTTCTTCTTGAACCAACGCCACTCGTTAGCTTAATAAGCTAGATAAAAAAATTAAAGCATAAACGCTACCCAAAAGTTTTCTTTTGGACAGCATCATCTAGATATTATTCGTTAATTTAATATTTACTGACTTTCTCAATACCCATACCCATGCCGGGAAACCCAATMCTCAAAATCCTATTCTAGGGCCAAATCCCATGCCGGGGCCGAATCCCATTCCAGGACCGAATCCCATTCCAGGACCGAATCCCATTCCAGGGCCGAATCCCATTCCAGGACCGAATCCCATTCCAGGGCCGAATCCCATTCCAGGGCCGAATCCCATTCCAGGGCCG
>NZ_JBFUIB010000173.1:0-7271 GCF_056402095.1 Peribacillus sp. P4_C12 | reverse complement strand
CTTTGATGATAACAATATCGAATATAAAGAAAAAGATATTAAAGCAGATGGGAATGCACGTAAGGAACTAACAAATAAATATGGCGCTTATTCCACGCCAACTGTCGTAATTGATGGAAAAGCTATTATCGGCTTTGAACTTGACGAAATCAAAAATGAACTGAATATTTAACAACAAAAAGTCTAAAGAAGGCCTGAACCTCCTTTAGACTTTTTCCTACTTTATATTCCCCCATCTTCTTCAAATAGTTTAGGCGACTACAAAAGAAGCTTTTGTTTGGTGTGCACTTTATTTTAGATTTTCACTTTCATACCTCACGTCCGCTACCTTCCATTCATTATTCACTTTTTTCAAAGTAACAGATTCAACATGTTTACCCGTTGAAACAGGTCCATCCTCTGATACTGGGAATTCTTCCTGAACATAAATGAATTCACCGCTCTTACCATATACGACTTTTGTATTCTCATCGTAACTAAAAAACGGGATATAATAGGGAGCAAAATCAGATCCATATGCAGTAAACCCTCCATTAACTTTCACCACATTCGCTTCTACAAACTTCTCGATGAAATCCTCGGAGAAATGGGTATCCAATTTCTCTTTAATTGCTTTTTTCGTGCGTACTTCCTCACTGATTGATCCTTGATTTACCAGTGCCTCCTGTACAAAAGAGAGCACTTCCTCTCTATGTAAGCCCTCCGCAGAAACTGTGAACCCACCCCCTAAAAAAAGAAAAGCACCCGCCATGCACGCAATTAAATATTTCCTCATACTATCATCTCCTAGTTATAGATTGTCTTCGAATGGATATGTTTATTGTCTATGCTTTTCAATACCCAAACAGAACAAAGCCAAACTACAAAAAATTCTAGATCAAAGAGCATTCTGAAACCTAATTAAACGTGTCTTACTTTTTTGTATTAAAAAAAGAAGATTTCATTGTACTGAAATCCCCTTCTCACTCTTTTATTGAAATGCATAGTAAAAAATAAAACCGGCAATTAAAATTGTTCCAATGAAGAGAGAAACAAAAACCGGGTTCCTTAAATAAGGATGTTCTTTAACAGATTCATCGATACTTGAATCATATCTCCCTTTTACTTTCTGTGTCTTTGCTACAGAATATGTATAAAAGAGCAGATATAACGCCATGATTATTACGACTATAAGTAGAATCCAGATATACGTGCTCAAAACATGTCTCCTCCAAGCGCATTATTTTTGCTTATCGTTACACATTTTGAGCAATTATATACACTAGTTGTTTTTATAACAAGGCTTCATTTTCGTAAAGATAGCTATATGATAGATCAAAAAATATGTATTCCTTATTGTTCAAGGGATAAGAAAAGGTTCGAATGGTTTCTCCTGTTTCAATATCACTGTATAAATCAGATAGAATTCCTATTTTTTCATTGCGCATCTTGACAATATTTTCTAGAAAATAAGGTCGCCAGCTCCAATTTTTATTCATATAATTAGGCTGGACTATCCATTGCCCATCCTTATTAAGAATATTAGGGGATTTTTGATATCCCTCTTCATCACAAATATAAAGACGGAATCCTATTGAATCTAATTTTCTTGCCAAAATCCCGAGAAATTCTTCATGTGAGCCAACCCGCTTTTGCTGTTTTAAAAAGTTTTGCATATTTTCGTTGAATTGCAAAGTCTTTTGATAAACAGCTTCCAGCTTTTTTGTTTCCAATGAAATAAAGGACTGGCATTCTTGATGGAATTTTTCACGAAGTAAATCTTTATTAATGAACTCGCCGTCCGGTTTAGCCAAAAAATAACCTTGATAATAACGGCCTCCGTTCTTCCAAGCAAAGCGGAGCTGGTACTCAGACTCAATGTTCTCAAACAATAAATTGGCGCCGATTTTACGAGCAAGCATGCTTAGAGAAAAAAGGATGACCTGATACGCATCTCCACCTGAAATACGGAGTTGGTTTAAGTTAACTTTTAAAATATTCGGAGAAATCTGTGCAATTTGATCAAGCTGGGTATCTTTCCCTAAATGATCGAAAGCTATTTTGATGCCATATGTTTTAAAGTAAGCGAGAACATGTTGTAAAGGATCAAAGTTTTCCGCACTGATAGTGTCTGATAATTCCAGAACAATCCGATGCATTTCTTCAGGTTGAAAATGACGATGCAAAATCTCCATGAACTCTTCTCCATGATCTAGCATAAGCATATTTGGATCTCTGTTAATAAAGATAAGAAAGTCTTCCCCATAGTCTTTTATTCTTTCAAGGGCTATTTCTAGAACGTAATTATCCACTTCTACTCTATACTCTTCCGGCACAGAAGAATCGTGAAAAAACGTGCCAAGACTTTTATATTCTGACTGTTCCTCATAGCGTCCTAAAATTTCATACCCGATAACTTGATGCTGATCTGCGCTGAAAATCGGTTGAAAGAATGGTGTCACCCTATCTAAATTCTTTAATATTTTTTCTGCATCCATGATGTATTCCTCCTAATTACGAAACACCAATATGCAAAAATTATACCATTAGTTTCTATTGTTGATAATAAATAATTTTTATTCCTACCCAATAACTCCTTTTTATTTTAGTAATATTTTCAGCCTCCTAGTTGTTTTCAAATAAAAAAAAGATTTCCAATGAAAAAAGGCATTGTCCATTTACAGAACAATGCCTTATGCATTAAAACGGAAAAAACCATGGAATCGTGATGACCATAATAACACCGATAAAGACTTGTATGGAAATCCCAATCAGGATAAAGTCCTTATACTTATAATCGCCTGCTGTCATGACAAGGGCATTTGTCGTAGCAACCCTTGGAGTGGATAACGACAGACTGCCTGCAACAGCAAGACATAGAAACACAGGAACAGGATCAATTCCTTGATTCACCGCGGACGTTAAAGCAATAGGTGCCATGATCACTGTCGCTGCTCCATACRGGATAAACTGGCTTAAAATTAAAGTCAGGAGATAAAAAACAGCTAATACACCATGTGCACCGATATTACTGAATAGCACTGCCAGCCAATCACTTATCATTCTCACGCCACCAGTATTGTCCAATGCAGCTGTTATTCCAAACATAGCTGCAATTAATAGAACAGGCTCCCAATTTATCTTTTGATAGGCATCTTCCATAGAACGGACACAGCCGGTGACTACCATCAACAAAGCAGCCGTCAATATCGATAGAACAGCAGGAATAGACTCTATCGACAAAAGAATGACCATTAGTGCAGTAATGCATAAAGCAATCCATGCTTTAGCCTTAGATTCGACTGTTAATCCATCTTCTGAGGTGCTGCCTATAACAATAACATCCTGTAAATCCGAGGAGATCCTCTCGATGTTTTCCCATTCTCCATGTATCAGAATTGCATCGCCAGGTTTTAGCCGTTCAGTACCAACATCCGCTTGAATATATTCACCATTCCGATTAATTGCCAATACATTACATTGATATTTTTCACGAAAATGAACGTCAATTAGTGTCTGATTCTCATAATCTGAATTCGGAACAATCAAAATTTCAGTCAATCCAAATCTACTGCTTAGAAAATGTTTTTTTATTTGTTCAGTATTAAAGTGTTTAAACTCTAGTTCATAGTTAAGCGCCAATCTCTCAACAGATTCTTCTTCTCCAAACACCAGAATAATATCATCAGGATGAAGTACTTCATCCGCTCTTGCCGATATCGTTAGTTGTTTTTGCAGCAGCGGCAATTGTTTATCTTTTGGTTTCCGCTGAATTTCTATCAAAGTTAATTCATACTGAATAGGAAGCTGTAGGTCGGACAACCTTTCTCCAACAATATCGGAAGTAGCAGGTATGTGCAGATAGTGCAAACGGTCATACACTTTGTACATACCAGCAAGTTCCCCTGCAGACAACCCTTTTACACTATTGTTGGCTGCAATTGTTTTTTCCGGAAGTAACAGACGGCCAAGCGTTAACATAAAGAATAGACCCGATGCAAAAGCGATTAAGCCTATTGGTGTAAAATCAAAGAAAGATAAAGTTTCTATACCGTTTTGCTTTAATACATCAGCTACAATCATATTGGAGGGTGTTCCAGTCAGTGTTARCAGCCCACCAATACTGCATGCATAGGCAAGTGGCAATAAATACCTTGTCGGGCTAGTTTTTTGTTGTAAAGCCATACTCATTACGAGCGGGAGCAAAATGGAAACAATACCTGCGCCACTTAAAAACGCACTTAAAATTCCTGCCGTCACCATGACAATTAACAGCGATTTCCATTCACTTCCACCACAAAAGCCTAACAGCTTATTTCCCGCTTTCTCTACAATTCCTGTATTTAACAGACCAGCCCCTACGATAAATAATCCCGCAAGCATTATTACGACTTGATTCGCAAACCCAGCTATAAGTTCATCCAATGTAAGTATTCCCAGTAATCCCAATATTGCTAGTGCACCAAGTGCAATTAAATCCGCGCGAAATTTTCCTTGTATAAAAAGCGCAATTGCGCATAGAAGTATAATCAGTGTAATAAACATTGGTTCGATCATCATGTTACCTCCGTATAGATGTTCAATTTAAAACCGGATATTCTTAAACTCCAGTTTACATGTTTTTCATATGCGTATAGAAGATATTTTCTTCATTTTATGTATATTGTTTGTTAATATGAGGAAGTAACATTTTAAAATTAGATAGGT
Organism: Peribacillus sp. P4_C12; assembly: GCF_056402095.1. NCBI lineage: Bacteria > Bacillati > Bacillota > Bacilli > Caryophanales > Bacillaceae > Peribacillus > Peribacillus sp. P4_C12. Next base: position 2,585 of record NZ_JBFUIB010000173.1, on the reverse strand, counting down.
TGATTAATTTGAGTGAATCCATTTCCCGAAGAACATTCTTAAAAAAAGGCCTTCGCACTTTGGCTACCGTAACCGGATTAAGTATTGGCGGAGGGTATTATGCCCACAATGTGGAACCAAAATGGTTAGAAATCAAGCATAACATTATCAGCCACCCTCTTATCCCAAAAGGTTTTCATGGTATGAAAATGATTCAATTCAGTGACACTCATTTAGGCTTTCAATTTCAGCTTAATGATTTACAAGCAATTGTCAATAAGATAAACCAATTAGATCCGGATGTTATTTTATTTACCGGAGATTTAATGGACGAGCCTAATAAATACAATGCTCAACAGAAAATCCCGCCTGTTTTAAATCAGCTCAAAGCGCCTCTTGGAAAGTTCTGCATCTACGGTAACCATGATCATGGGGGGTATGGCTCTGAGATATACAGCGATATCATGAAGAAATCCCATTTTACCATGTTGCAAAATACCTCTACTAAGATTTCATTACTAACGGCTGAAGAAATTTACATAGCCGGGGTAGATGATGCGATGCTTGGACAACCAGATTTTGAAAAAGCCCTTTCAGGAATTCCAGAAGAAGTGTACGTCATTATGCTTTCGCATGCTCCTGACCTTGCTGACATATCAAGTAAGTTCAACATCAAATATCAAATAAGCGGTCACAGTCATGGAGGCCAAGTACAAATTCCTTTTGCAGGAGCCCTTGTCACTCCTCCATATGCAGAAAAGTATCGTGAAGGCACGTATGAAATTGATTCGTTAACGTTACATGTTAATAGAGGGCTTGGCACAACTCGGCTTCCGTATCGTTTTCTTTCACGTCCTGAGTTAACAATTTATGAATTTCAGTCAGAATAGTGAGATGAAAAGTTCACAGAGGAAAGTCGCCAGACTTATTAACAAAACCTGTGCGAAGAAAACAACTGGTTACTCTTAATTATTCCTAATGTATCCTTTTGAATTATAGCATTAGAAGAATAATTGAAAAACCAGGATTTTTTTACCAGAAAGACATGGAGTAAATAAAATAAAAAGTTATATCATACTTAAATAGCCACATAGGAAAGTACCAATACAACCTAAAACCGACACTGTTACATAGATAAGACTTTCTATGTAACGGTGTTTTCTTATAAGTTCGAGCGTTTCCATACTGAATGTGGAAAATGTCGTAAATGCTCCTAAAAAACCAATTGTAAGAAAAGATTGCAACGATAAAGCCCAATCTTCTTTATTAGGAAAGATGATTCCTAAACCAAAAGAGCCTATAAGATTAATCAGTAAAATACTAATAGGGATGGAGCCTATTGGCAACAGCTTATTAAAAATAATTTGTAATACATACCTCGAGGCAGCACCCAAAAAACCTCCAATAAAAACTGAAAGAACCTGAATCAAACGGTCTCACCTCTTCGTCTATCAAAAAAGCTCAGTCCCAGAAAACCTGCAATTAAACCAAATAAAACCGTGGCTCCCAGATACATTCCTGTAGAAATCAAGGATATCTGCAAAAGATTCACTATTTCCTGTGAAAATGTAGACATCGTGGTGAATCCCCCACATAGCCCACTGCCCAAGGCTAAAAAAACAAGCGAATTTTTCTTTGTGGCAAAATAGCCGTTTAACAATCCAAGTATAAAGCTTCCTACTATATTAATTAAGAGGGTTCCAAATGGGAAGAAGGAATGGGCAGTTGTCAAGATAACTAAATAACGCAGCAACGCTCCGACTGCTCCTCCAAAACCTACGGCCAAAACACTTTTAAACCGTAACATTGTAATCACCTCAAATTTTTTCTCACAAGTAGATTCATTATAACAGATTAAGATGATACAGGCTCTTTTCTGAAAAAAAACCATACTATGTAAAGAATTTGAGAAAAGGAGGCTATTTATGCAAACACAGTATTTTCCTTACTACCCCTATCCACAAACTATAATGCTACAGAATGAATACCGAAATGCATACACGAATGAATACGGAAATGAATATGGACCTGAACATTGGAATGACGAACGATTCTTTCCTTTCTTTCCTTTATTAGCGCCTGTTGCTTTTGTTGCAGGATTAGCAATAGGCCCCTTACTATTCAACAACCGTCCGTACTACCCGCCATATCCTCCTCCCTATCCGCCCGCTTATCCTCCTTATCCTGCTTATCAAGGTTTTCAGGGCTATCCGCAACAATTTGGAGCACAGGCTGGATATCCGCAACAATTTGGAGCACAGGCTGGAGTGTCTGAAAATATTAATATATACACACATTAACGATTGCACAGAAGGCGTCATGAAACGCCTTCTTTTTTCTTTTCCATATGGTTGGTACAACCTGTTTCTCTAGTCCCCATTCTTAATGAATGATTGGTGTGAAATAGAATTTTACTTCCTTATATATTTTGAAGTGGTATAATATGAAAGGCATAGATGGTAAAGTGTTGGGAATGGATTGTCATCCCCTAGAGATGTAAATGCATTTATTTCATATTATAATCAGGCTCGTAGGCACCGTCTCTATTTATTATTACTATAAAAGCAGGAAATTATTGAAGGAAGCCTGTTTCTTTCCTTCTCACC
>NZ_JBFUIB010000172.1:0-7274 GCF_056402095.1 Peribacillus sp. P4_C12 | reverse complement strand
ATATGAGTTAGTCTATATTGCTTATAATCACTCCATTCAACAGGTAACAACTCTTTTATACAATTAAAATAAGTAAGAGTTATATTAAGTATTTTTTCCTTAGGTAATTCGGCTATCTTTGTATTTTTAATTAATAACAAAAGAAAGTTATATACATTTTGTAAAGTAATATGCTTTTCTTTAGTTCTTTTGCCAATGAACGTTCCTTTATTATACAAGGGGCTGTTAGGGTCAATAATTAGCTGTGTTGCAATCCAACTAAGATTATCACTTTCTCTTTTTAAAAATCTACTTAACGAAGTACCTATACCTTTAGCTTTTGTATTAATAATATCAAAAAATTTAATTTCCTCATCTTCATCTAACCAATGGAAGGCAAGAAAAGGAACATGTAACATTGAATTTGTTGTTTTTGTATATAGCTCAATTCCTCCTAATCTATGTTGTCCATCCATTAATGAAGCTTTTTTTTTGCATTGTATTCTGCCTAAATTTGGACGAGTCTTATCATATGTATGAAAATCCCATTTTCCACCGGCGTTAAGTAATTATTTTATACCGTTACAGGAGCAGTTCGGTAAAGACTAACTCAAATCTAGCCGATATATATATTTAAGGTATAATAATAAAGAAAGATATTTTTTTACGGATTAGGTGACGAAAATTATGAAGCTAATCATTGCGGAGAAACCAGATCAAGGTTCAACGTTAGCAGCTCAATTTAAAACGAAGAAACAGCAAGGCTATATAGAAGTTTTGCCGAATGAACTATTTCCGGATGGTGCTTATGTAACATGGGCAGTCGGGCATTTATGTCAACTAGTTTCACCGGAAACGTATCATTCAAAATGGAAAAAATGGTCGATTGATACATTGCCGATGATTCCTGAGAAGTTCCAATATGAAGTGACTCGACAAAAGGCAAAGCAATTCAATGTTGTGAAAACTTTGCTTAGGAAGTCGGATGTGGATGAAATTATTCATGCTGGCGATGCCGGTCGTGAAGGAGAATTGATTGTACGCAATATCGTCAATCTATGCAGCGTCAAAAAACCGATGAAACGTTTATGGATTTCCTCTTTGACTCCGAAGGCTATTTATGAAGGATTCCAAAATCTGATTAGCGAAGAAAAAACAAGGCCACTTTATCATGAAGCATATACGAGAGCTTGTGCAGACTGGGTTGTTGGTATGAATGCTTCCAGAGCTTATAGCATTTTATTGAAACAAAGAGGGGTGTCGGATGTATTTTCAGCTGGCAGGGTTCAGACGCCTACCCTCGCTTTGATAGTAAAAAGGGAAATGGAAATTGAACAGTTCAAATCTGAACCGTTTTGGGAAGTATTTGCTGACTTCAAGATGGATGGAAATAAATATCAAGGAAAGTGGCAGCAGAACAACGATCCGAGGATTAAATCAAAAGAACTGGCTGAAAAAATTGCCGCCTTTTGCAAGGGTAAAGAAGCTGAAATTGCAGAAATGGATACAGAAAGAAAAGAATTTCAGCCACCTTTATTATTTAATCTATCTTCTTTACAGGCAACCGTGAATAAGATTTATAAATATTCACCGAAAAAGACGCTGGATATTGTTCAAAGTTTATATCAAAAAGGGATTGTTTCTTACCCGCGTTCTGACTCCAATTATGTTACAGAGGGGGAAGCCGAGACATTTCCCGATATTTTGCAAAAAATAAGCAGGTTTTCAGAGTATGAATCCCTGTTTCCGTTGCCTCAATCAAGCATCATAAATAATAAACGGTTTGTAAATGAAAAAAAAGTGACTGATCACTATGCAATTATCCCAACTGAGCAGGTCACAGACCCAAAGCGCCTTTCCGCTGAAGAACGCAATATCTATGACTTGGTGGTACGCCGTCTGATTGCGGCTCATTATGAGAAGGCGATTTTCGATTATACAACAATTAAAACGCTTGTCGATAAGCGGGCCGAGTTCATTTCGAAAGGCAAGCAGCAAATCCAAGAGGGATGGCGCAAGGTGATTTTTCAAAATGATAAGGATGATGACGATATCATTTTGCCCCCCGTCAAAAAAGGGGATTGTGGACAGGTAGCCAGTGTAAAAGTGAAAGAAGGAAAAACCCAGCCTCCCAAGCGCTATACAGAGGGTCAGTTGATTACATTGATGAAAACTGCCGGAAAACATCTGGATAATGAAGAGCTAGAAAAGGTTTTGATGAAAACAGAAGGACTTGGAACTGAAGCTACTCGTGCAGGCATTATAACTATGCTGAAAGACCGTAAATATATTGATGTTAAAAAAAATCAGGTATTTGCGACAGATAAAGGGAAAGTACTGATTACTGCCATCGGAGAAAAAATTCTGGCTTCACCTGAAATGACGGCTAAATGGGAACAGCGCTTAAGGGAAATCGGGGAAGGAAAGGCTTCCGCTGGTGAATTTATGGAAGCTGTTAAGAAGATGTCGGCTAAAATTATCAGTGATGCAGTTGAATCATCGGAAAACTGGGATTTCCAAGGACTGGATASTGAATCAATTCAACGGAGCGGTTCTAAAAAAAGAAATACTGCATCTGTAGGCAGCTGCAAGTTATGCGGTTCGAAGATTGTCGATAAAGGTGAATTTTATGGATGTGTGAGTTATCAGAAAACCAAGTGTAACTTCACTATCTCCAAAAAAATCCTGAATAAAAAGATCAGTCAAGCAAATATAAAAAAGCTGTTGGCAAGCGGCGAAACGGATTTAATAAGTGGCTTTAAAAAAGGAGAAAAGACCTTTGACGCAATTTTATCTTGGTCCGATTCTGAAAAGAAGATTAGTTTTACATTTCCAACAGAACAAGCCGTCAAGCAAACTTAATAATAAACTTCTTTAAAAGACGTCCTGAGACGATATCTTCTTGTTTCGGGGTCGTTTATATAGTAAAATTTTTAGATATGCGTTTGAATGGGAGGATTCCGAATGCCTACACCGAGCATGGAGGATTACATAGAACAAATTTATTTACTTATTGAAGAAAAAGGATATGCCAGGGTTTCCGATATTGCAGAAAATCTTTCCGTCCATCCCTCTTCAGTTACAAAAATGGTTCAAAAACTAGATCATGAAAAATATTTAATATATGAAAAGTACCGTGGTCTCGTTTTGACTGCAAATGGGAAAAAAGTGGGTAAAAGGCTCGTATACCGACATGAACTATTAGAACAGATGCTAAGATTGATTGGGGTCAAAGAAGAAAATATCTATCAGGATGTTGAAGGTATCGAACATCACCTTAGTTGGAATGCTATCGATCGGATTGGAGATCTTGTCGAATTCTTTGAGGAATCTCCTAGTCGTGTCGAGGATTTAAGAAATATACAAAAAAGAAACGAAGAGAACTCAAAATAAGCTGCCACTGGCAGTTTTTTTTTTGACTTTTATAAATTAAATACTTATAAACCAGTCAGCTATTATTGTACGGAATAAACAATCTAACTAGTTATAAAACAAATGATGTTCAATAAGTGGATAATAGGAAAAGATAAAAAAGGGATTTTTAGAGTCAGAGCAGAATAGCTATAAATAGGCCACAGCAGTCACGGTTAGAGATGGGTTTTTCTATACTAGGTAATGTAATAAAAAAGTTAAGAAACAAGTTATTTCTTTAACAATTCTATGTGTTCATATGAAACAAAGATATAAATGGAATGGGGGAATGCCGGATGGATTTACATACTTGGCATAAAGAATCGGAAAAGAAATGGGATGACTTTGCTTCTAAGTGGGTGGAGAATTCGCAAGAAATGTGGGAAACAGGAAGTCGAAAAAATATAATCCCGTTTTTTTCTCAATATGTGCCTACGGGAAATAAGGTAGCTGATATAGGCTGTGGAGATGGAGTTGGTTCTCTTAAACTTGCTGAAGCGGGTTATGAAGTAACTGGAATTGATCTTTCTAACGTCATGATTGAATTTGCAATGGAAAAGACCGTACATCAGCCTAAACTTTCGTTTATTCAAGGTGATTTTTATCGTCTTCCATTTAAGGACGAAGAAATGGATGCGGCATTGGTAATTAATTCTCTTGAATACACAGGTGAACCATTAACTGTGGTGAATGAAATTCACCGTATAATAAAGCCTGGCGGCTATGCCTGTTTTGGAATACTTGGTCCGACTGCGGAACCACGTAAAAAGTTTAGTTTCCAACGTTTATTAGGCGACAAAGTGATCATGAACACGATGCAGCCGTGGGAGTTTGAGAAAATAGCAGTGGAAAGCGGATGGAAAGCAGTCGCTGATACCGGCGTCGCCAAGAGAGGGGTAGACTTTACAAAACTAGGTCACTTTTCAAAGGATTTAAAGCAAGCCGTATCTTTTATGTGGTTGTTTCTCCTTCAAAAAGAGGGTAATCAGTGATGGAAAAGTATCAAATCAATCAATTCGTCGAAAAAACGAAACAGCAGGATAAGGGGCAAGGTTTGTTTGAACTTGAAACGGAAAGAATTTTGGAAATAAATCTTGAACAACAAATCTGGGCGAAAATGGGGACAATGATTTCTTATCGGGGCAATATTAAATTCGAACGAGAAGGAATATTAGAACACGGATTTGGCAAACTCTTTAAAAAGGCCTTTACAGGTGAGGGTGCATCTTTGATGAAAGCGACTGGAAGTGGAAAGTTGTATGTGGCAGATCAAGGGAAGAAGATTTCCATCTTACATTTGAATGGTGAATCAATTAGTGTAAACGGCAACGATTTACTCGCCTTTGAGCCGAGCATACAATGGGATATTAAAATGATGCGGCGTATTGCCGGTTTGCTAGCGGGGGGATTGTTCAATGTTAGACTTGAAGGGAAAGGGATGGTGGCATTCACTTCTCATTATGAACCTCTCACATTAATGGTAGAAAGGGGGAACCCAGTCTATACGGATCCAAATGCAACCGTCGCTTGGTCTGGAGACCTAAAACCTGAGTTTGTAACCGATGTGTCATTAAAGTCGTTTTTTGGAAGAGGAAGTGGGGAATCGGTTCAGATGAAATTTGAAGGACAGGGATTTGTCGTAGTCCAACCTTTTGAAGAGGTGTATTTTGGTAATAAAGAGTCTTGATAAAAAAACACCACAAACAAATATAAAAATTTTTTAAGCTAGAATTCCAGAAAAACTTCAAAATGAAAAAACCTGAGTCAAGAACTCAGGTTTTTTCTTCCATACTAGATTCAGTAGGTTTCCCCGAAAAAAAGTACTTCACTTAATGAGAGAGTTTCTTTTTTTCTTTCCCTTTCAATCCCACTCATAAGGGGTCAATTGGTAGACATAATAATTCAGCCAGTTGGAGAACATGAGGCTACAGTGACTTTTCCAGCGGTGAAGCGGTACTTTAGTTGGGTCGTTGTCAGGATAGTAGTTTTCAGGGAGCTGTGTATCAATTCCACGTTCCCTATCACGTTTATACTCTTCACCGAGTGTTTCGGCATCATACTCGAAATGACCTGTAACCATTATTCTTCTTCCATCAACAGAGGCGGCAATCAATACTCCGGCCTGATCGGACTGAGCTAAAATCTTCAATTCTGGATGATTAACTAATTTTTGATAGTCAATGTCAGTATGGCGAGAATGAGGCGCCATAAAATTGTCATCGAAGCCACGGACTAGATTTTCATTTGGTTCGAGTACTTCATGCTTATAAATGCCAAAGCACTTCTCAGGTAGTTCGTATTTGCCTATTCCATAATGATGGTAAAGCGCTGCTTGAGCTCCCCAACAGATATGTAGTGTAGATGTGACGTTTTCTGCTGACCAGTTCATAATATCTTGTAGTTCTTCCCAATAATTAACATCTGTGAATTCCAATTTTTCAACTGGAGCTCCTGTGATAATCAAGCCATCATATTTTTTAGAACGGATTTCATCAAATGATTTATAAAATTGATCTAAATGAAATTTACTTGTGTTTTTCGATTCATGTGTGCTTAAGCGTAGAAATGATATGTTTACCTGAATAGGAGTATTGCCAAGAAAGCGTAGCAGTTGAGCCTCTGTTTTTACTTTCTCAGGCATAAGGTTTAAAATCAATATATTTAATGGGCGAATTTCTTGCCTGGTTGCCCTTTCCTCATCCATGACAAAGATATTTTCCTGTTCTAAAATTTCCTTAGCTGGCAGTTTTTCAGGTATTCTGATTGGCATAATTAGCCTCCTTCTTCAAAAATCATAATATTTTAATTATATAGAAAATTCCCAAATAGAAAAGCTATTTTAATAATTTCTTGTAAATCCTCTAACGAAATCTCGAGAATGGTAAAATGGGGAGGAGATATATACATAGTTCTTTTTGAAAAACTTAAGAGGTTGGAGAGGTGTATGGAGATTGTTTGATCCCACAGCATTTGAGAATATGAAAGTAGTATTAGAAGGAGCAGTTTATGATCGTGACTTTATTGGAGATATATTGGTCATAACCCGTGATGATATTGTTAATCTCTCAACAATGTCAAGAACATATAAGATCGAGATGGAATTGAAGGAACCTTTCGCACCTATTTCTGTTGTTGGTGGCATTGAGTTACATGCTTCACTCGAGAATTTAAGCTCAGAGTTACTCGAATTCAATAGTAATGAAACATATGCTGGATGTACGGTTGATATATTCATTTCATTTCAGGAAAAACTTGGGGTAGGAGAAGTTGAAGATATCTTTATTGAGCTGGAGAAAATTTGGGGGAAGCAAAGAATCATTACTGTGACGACCTCCGAAACGATCAGTAAAATAGATCGGCCAGTAAATTCTTCTACGTTTAAAGTTTCATTTGGTAGGCTTGTAAAAGAAGAGCAAATGGAAGATTTGGAAGATATGGTAGAGTATTTGATCCAATCTCTAAAAGTAGCCAAGGGGATAGAGAAAAATTAAAAAGAAAGAATATTAAAGTTGGAAAAGTGATCTTTAAATACGGTAAAATGACAGCATCATACTTTAGGGAGAGATCATACATGTCCATTTATGAATTTGAAGTGAAAAAAATCAATGGCGAGACCGTTTCGCTTGAGGAATACAAAGGGAAAGTAATGATTATTGTAAATACCGCAAGTAAATGCGGTTTTTCGCCACAGTATGATGATTTGCAAAGCTTATATGTACAATATAAAGAAGATGGTTTAGTCATCCTTGGTTTTCCATGTAATCAATTTCTTAACCAGGAGCCTGGTGATGACCTGGAAATCGATTCTTACTGTAAATTGAATCATGGCGTAACTTTCCCGATGTTTGCAAAAGTGAATGTTAATGGGAAGGATGCACATCCAT
>NZ_JBFUIB010000171.1:0-7313 GCF_056402095.1 Peribacillus sp. P4_C12 | reverse complement strand
CGGGAGGTCAAGGTCAGCCTGGAGGATACCCAATGCCGGGAGGTCAAGGCCAGCCCGGAGGATTTCCGATGATGCCGGGAGGTCAAGGCCAGCCCGGAGGATTTCCGATGATGCCGGGAGGTCAAGGTCAGCCTGGAGGATACCCAATGCCGGGAGGTCAAGGCCAGCCCGGAGGATTTCCGATGATGCCGGGAGGTCAAGGCCAGCCTGGAGGATTTCCGATGATGCCGGGAGGTCAAGGTCAGCCTGGAGGATACCCAATGCCGGGAGGTCAAGGCCAGCCCGGAGGATTCCCGATGATGCCGGGAGGTCAAGGCCAGCCCGGAGGATTTCCGATGATGCCGGGAGGTCAAGGTCAGCCTGGAGGATACCCAATGCCGGGAGGTCAAGGCCAGCCTGGAGGATACCCGATGCCGGGAGGTCAAGGTCAGCCTGGAGGATTTCCGATGATGCCGGGAGGTCAAGGTCAGCCTGGAGGATACCCGATGATGCCGGGAGGTCAAGGTCAGCCCGGAAGATTCCCGATGCAAGGATTTTAAAGCCAATATGTTGAATTTCCGATACAAGGCGGTGGAATTCAGCAACATTAAAGTAGGTTGAATAAATATTGAACGGAAAAATACATCCCAATTTGATTAACAGGATCATTAAGAGGTACGTAAAACACAGTAGGATTCAGCAAAGAATTCTACTGTGTTTTTTTGTATTTCAGGCTAGTTATTCGCCTGAATCCAATACTCTAATCATCAGATGTAACTATTAGAAGAAATAATGATGAGGATTCTTTTTAGAATAATTAGGGTAAACCATAAATGAAGAAAGATGGATGGAGGTAATAATCAGTATGATGAATGTAGTGTTTATGGTGCTTTATTTTTTAATCATTGGTCTTGTTATTGAAATATCGGTTACCTTATTAAAACTGACTGGGTTAAAGAACACTGTAGCTAGATTTCAAGTTATCTCCATGCTAAAAGGTACTGGATTTACTACTGAAGAACCAAAGTCTATTATTGATCATCCTGTTCGAAGAAAAATAAGCATGTTTTTTTTATTTGGAGCCTTTTCTCTTGCTGTTATTATTTCATCAATTAGTACACTGCTTACAGATGATTTACGCTTAATGGAGTTAAGCATTATTATTGGGATATTGACGATCTAGACTATTACCGTTAAAACACCATTCATAAATAATAGATTACTTGGTGATAATCTCTTTCTGTATGGAAATAAAAACGAAATAGAAGAGACCTTTTCAAAAGAAATCGAAGCGATGAACAAGAAAGAGCCATGAAAAATTCCCCGCTCTAAAATAGGAGCGGAGAATGAATATGAAGATGCGTAGCTAATACAATTTTGCTTTATTAATGTTTTTTATTCGGTAATTTCTGGGCGGGATTGCCGTTACCTTGACGACGCTTATTGGCTGCATCTTTTTTTTGCTGTTCTTGAATATTCTCTACAAACTCTTCTGAACTTTTCATGGATAAAACCTCCTCAGTTATTTTCTTCTTTACTATAACCAGAAGAGGAGTAATTCATGAGCATTGATGGGGACAAGTACTTTTAAATTTTCTTTTATTGAAAATAGAATCAGAGGAACTTTTTTTATTGAACGAAAAGAAACGGTAGCGAGGAAATGGTGGTAAAATATGGACTAATAAAGTTTTGGTGTGAAATTGAATAACTATTATGAAAAGAAAGAAGTGAAATTAATGAATAATCGGTTAGATGGAAAGGTTGCGTTGGTCACAGGTTCATCAAGAGGAATAGGTCGAGCTATAGCCGAACAGCTCGCGGATTTAGGTGCAAAAGTAGTAATCAACTATTCAGGCAGTTCACAAAAGGCGTATGAAGTAGTGAAAGGCATAAAGAAAAATGATGGAGAAGCAATCGCTATCCAAGCAGATATCAGCCAAGTTACTCACATTGTCAATCTCTTCGAAGAAACGGTCAAAGCGTATGGGAAAATTGATATTTTAGTGAACAATGCTGGGCTAATGATTAATAAACCCCTAGCGGAAGCAACGGAAGAAGACTTTGATAAACAATTTGCAGTAAACGTTAAGGGGACGTACTTTGCTTGTCAACAAGCATTAAAATATATGGAGCTCAATGGTAGGATTGTTAATATTTCTACCTCTGTAATAGGCCAAATGTTCCCTTCGTATAGTATGTATGCAGGAACAAAAGGGGCAGTTGAACAATTTACAAGACAACTGGCTAAAGAGTTTGGCGCTAAACAGATTTCTATTAATGCAATTGCTCCAGGTCCCGTTAACACAGAGTTGTTTAATGTAGGGGAAATCCGAGCAACAAATCGAAGGGATGAAAAAAATGAATGCATTCGGACGTTTAGGTGAAACGGATGACATTGCTAATGTGATCACGTTTTTAGTGAGTGAACAAGCACAGTGGGTTACGGGACAAACGATCAGAGTCAATGGAGGGTTTATTTAATTACTTGAAATTAAAACTAAAGCAACGTTAGTATGATATTTGCTTTAGTATTATGCTTCCATTGGAAATATCTTTTTTGATGTTAGAATATATAACATTTAAATATTTCGAATATTGACAAAAATGAAAGCGGTATCTATAATAATATCCATGATTAAACTTTTATTGGAGTTTTGCCTATGGAGAAGACATCATCGGTCCGAGAATTATGTGAAATGCATACGAACTTAAAAGACAAGGATATTCGCGTCCTTGAAAATCTGTCGAATAATCTAACATTGATTGCTAATTTGAATCAAGCCAATGTCTTTATTGACTGTCCGGTACGGGAAGGAAAGCATGCGATTGTCGTGGCGGAGCAAAGCGCCCATTCTGTAAAGTCGGTTTATAATTATTCGGTTATCGGTAAGGTCGCCTATGAAGCCTTCGAGCCGGCAGTATTTTATGTATTACGCACTGGGAAGGATATGTTTGTGAATCGAGCATTGACTCAAGAGGGAGTCATGGTCCAACAAAGTGTTGTTCCGGTTAGAGGGGAATGCAATCGTGTCATTGCCGTATTGATTATGGAGAAGGCGATTCAAGAAGAACCCGAAACTTCAAATTTTTTTGAAAGACAGGATGAACAAAATTCTTTAGTGCCTGAATTTATTGAAGAGTCTATATTCCTGATTAATAATCAAAATCAAATTGTCTATACTAATCCGGCGGCTATTAATCTAGTAACGGATATTTGTTTGACCGAATGTGTACTAGGTACCTGCATTTTCGACTATTTTCCTAGCTTTGCTGATGTACTCGCTTCAACAGAAGAAGTTTTAATGAAGGAGCTGCACATTGGGAAGAAAATTTTTCAAGTAAAGAAATTTCATATACGCGGCAAGAAATCTAAGGAAGCATTTATCATCTTCCGGGATATGACTGAACTGCGGGAAAAAGAAAGAGAACTGATTAGTAAGTCAGTTGCGATTCGCGAAATTCATCATAGAGTGAAAAATAATCTGCAGACGGTTGCCAGTTTGCTTCGGCTACAGATGAGGATGGAGGTTCCCGAAGAAAGTAAACCTCATTTATTGGTCAGTTTAAACCGAGTATTAAGCATATCGTCGGTTTATGAAATCATTTTGGCTAGTAGCCATGTTGATCATGTAGATTTACTGGAGCTCATTAAAAAAATCGGTGATATGATCGTGTATAGTGAAAATCAAGAAAGTAAAAACCTAAGTATTGAATATATTGGTGAGCTTCATTCCATTGACTCCGATATAGCTGTATCAGTTGCGTTGGTGGCGAATGAACTCATTTATAATAGTGTGAGGCATGCTTTCAGTGGAAGAACGGCTGGAAAGATTACCGTGTCTTTTCAAAAGGATGGTTCTGAATTAGAGATTCAAGTTTTGGATAATGGCATTGGTTATTCTCCGGCAGCTAAGCCTTCATTAGGATTAGATATTATCCGCATGACGGTCGAGAATGATTTAGATGGAGAATTTTCGGTTTGTCGAATCATGGAAGGTACGTTGGCTTCCATAAGATTTCCATACAATAGGTAGGTGAGACATGGGCAAGAGGATTTTGGTCGTGGAAGATGAATCGATTGTTCTGCTTGATATTACTTATATGCTCAAGGATGCGGGATTCGATGTGGTTGGACAGGCACGTGATGGTGAGAAGGCGATTGAGCTGGCACATGCTTTGCAACCCGATCTCGTTTTAATGGATATAAAAATGCCTAAACTGAATGGGCTCAAGGCGAGTGAGGTGATTTCTAACACTTTTCAGATTCCGGTCCTTTTGTTAACGGCATTTAGCCAGCGTGAATATATCGACCAGGCGAAACGAGCCAATATCGTAGGATATCTTGTAAAGCCAATTACCGAAGCAAGTCTAATCCCAGCGGTAGAGATTGCCTTACTGCAAGCTGAGAATACAAAAAAGTATCAGGAACAAATGGCTCAACTGGATGAAACCCTCCACAATCGTAAAGCCATTGAAAAAGCAAAAGGAATTATCATGAAGAGAAAGAATGTAACCGAAGAAATCGCATATAACAAGCTACGAAGGTTGAGTATGAATAAGCAACTATCGATTGAAAAAGTTGCACAACTAATAATTATAAATGATCAAAAACAAGTGAATAGATGAAGCAATGACGCTTTGATAGACCAAATGGTTGTATCGTAGAAACTTCTACGGAAAACCTTAGTTTGGGCTATACGATGCGTCTTTTTTTATATTCTTTTTTCTAGTTGAAATGTGCAAAACCAAATCATAATTCAAGGGGGAAAACGTATGGAGATGGTTGGGAATTTCGTTATTTATATCATTATGACTTGTGCTGTGCTAGGTGCTTTTGCGTCGATTAAAGACAGTGAGCAAGGCTTAGGCAAGCAGTTCATGGAAGGCTTGCATACCGTTGGCCATATATTCATTCCTGCAGCTGGAATTATGGCGTCGATTCCTTATTTATCATGGTTCATTGATAAAGTGTGCGGCCCGATTTTTGCTGCGATAGGCGCAGACCCTGCCCTCGCTGCCACAGCGATTTTGGCAACTGACATGGGTGGTTACCAATTAGCAGCTCAACTACAGGAGACATATGAAGGCTGGATCATGGCGATGATTGTAGGTTTCATGTCTGGGGCAACGATTGTCTTTTCGATTCCGATGGGGCTGGCAATGCTAGAGAAACGTGATCATAAATATATGGCACTTGGCGTCATGTCTGGAATATTGACGATTCCAATAGGTGCCTTTATCTCAAGCGTACTAGTCGTTGCAACGAATTCAAAGGTACGAGAAGTGATTTCTACTAATGCGGATTCTACATATGAATTCACATTGAGCTATTTGAAAATCGTCTTGAATCTTTCACCGCTTCTTATTTTTGTTGTATTGCTTGCATTAGGTCTTTATTTCTTGCCAGATATGATGATTAAAGGATTTATGTGGTTTGGGAGAATAATGGATGCGGGGATTAAACTCGTATTAGTGTTCTCGATTGTAGAAATTTTCACCGGGCTGTTTTCTAAGGTATTTGGTGCTTGGGGATTTCATCCAATCATGGCTGATAAGGCGGATCAGTTTCGTGCCCTGGAGACGGCAGGATATATCGGAATAATGCTTGCAGGTGCTTTTCCAATGATTTATCTGATTCAGAAATATGCAGGCAAGCCCCTTGAAGCAATGGGTAGAAAAGTTGGATTGAGCAAGGAGGGGAGTGCAGGAATTCTAGCCACGGTTGCCAATATATTAGCGATGTTCAAACTTATTAAAGATATGCCCCCAAAGGATAAGGTGATTAACATTTCCTTCTCAGTATGTGCTGCCTTCTTATTAGGGGATCACTTATCCTTCACGGCAAACTTTCAACCTTCCTTAATTTTACCTATCATCGTAGGGAAGCTATCTGCTGGTGTTATCGGAATCGGTCTGGCTTACTGGCTGTCAGTTCCAAAGGCTTTGGAATTAGAGAAAAAGGATCGTGAATTAGGTGTTATCGGTTTGAATGAATATACAGAAAAAAACCAAGAAGAAGAGGACAATAAAATTCAAGTGGTTTAAAACTGAGGTGAGGTTTTGCTAAATAAACAGTTGGAGCGAATCATCAGTGCAGGAATTGATATTGGCACAAGCACGACGAAGCTTGTTATCAGCGAGTTTTCACTTATGAATGTGGCGGGCGGGGGACAGGTCCCGAAAATTGAAATTACCGATAAGAAAGTTCTGTATCGAAGCCCGATTTTCAGGACCCCACTTTTATCGGATACAGTGATTGATATCCCGGCGGTTCAAAGAATAGTAGAAAGTGAATATCATCATGCAGGCATCACGATGGAAAAGATTCAAACAGGCGCAGTCATCATCACAGGCGAGACGGCAACAAAACAAAATGCAGAAGAAATGGTACACCAGTTGTCTAAAGCGGCAGGGGAATTCCTCGTCGCAGCAGCAGGACCGGATTTAGAGGGAATCATTGCCGCAAAGGGTTCCGGTGCTTATCAACATTCAATAGAGACAAGAAAAACTATAGCAAACATTGACATTGGCGGCGGAACGGCAAATATTGCCGTATACCGTTCGGGTACGCTTTGCGGTACATGCACCTTACACATCGGAGGCCGTTTGATGGAATGGGAGGGGGCGGAGATGAAAGTCGCTCCTTCGATTGAACAATGGCTGAAAACAAAGGGGTATTCTCCTTCGAAAGAGAATAGGGGAATAATTACAGATGAGATGGCTAAGGTGCTGGCGAGGTTTTTGGACAATTCATATACGAAAGAAGACGAACAGCTTTTAGTAGGAAAGGTGCCATCTTGGACAGGTCGCATTGAAGGATTAATGTTCTCGGGTGGAGTCAGTGACTGCATGTATCATGAAGAACTGATGTGCACCAGCTTTCAGGATATTGGCATGACTCTTGCCACTTCTATAAAAGAAAATAAAGAATTGGCTTATTGGGAGTGGGAAAAGCCAGTTGAAACGATTCGTGCGACTGTTCTTGGAGCCGGCACCCATACAACCGAGATCAGCGGGGCAACAATTGAAGTGAATGATTCCCATCTACCGGTACGAAATATCCCAGTCTATCGGATCGATTTTCAGGGTGTTCTAGAGCAAGGTATCGAGGGAATGACAAAAGCGGTTCAGGACGCGATTACGATATATGACCCCCAGCGGGAAGGCCAGAATTTTGCCTTTTATTTAACGAACCTACCATATCTATCATTCCGGGACATTCAGCTGCTCACGTTTGCTTTTACTGAGGCACTGAAGCAAAAACCAAATCAGCAGCAGCCGCTGATAATCGTCATGGATAGTGATTATGGAAAGGTGCTTGGTCAGACCTTACT
>NZ_JBFUIB010000170.1:0-7343 GCF_056402095.1 Peribacillus sp. P4_C12 | reverse complement strand
CCGTGGTCGTCGGAGTCAGACTAACGGATGGGCTCAAAGGCACCATAGTTCAACGACCTTCTTCGCCAGCCATTAAAACATTATCGACCTAGAAACCAATTTTCATTCTCTGTGGTGAAGCGCTGATTTTTGCGCTTCATGGATGGCTAACGGGAGAGTTTAGTTGAAGTGGAAAATTTGGATATTTGCTTACCGTTTTAAATCCGTTTTTGTTGTTACTACTAATAAAAGGGGTAATAATTTTAGCTATTATTTTTCTTTATTTTAATAAGTGATTAACTGGAGCATCAGAAATTTCCGGGGACATCGGTTGAAACAGTATATTCCCTCCTGTAGAGTACTGCTGGATTAACAAAAATTTTCAGTGTTCTTTTTTTTTGAAAAAGACGTATTATATTTAGGGTGATTCGTCAATTCCTGTTTAGAAAGGGTGTTTAATTTTGAAACAAGTGAAAGGTTTCATCCGAAGCTTCACCATTTTAACACTTGCTTTTCTCATGTTTAGCGGAGGGGCAGCTTTTGCTTCTGCTGCTTCAGAATCATCGAAGTCCACGCCAGATCTCTTGATTCGAAAAATCATGGGTTTAGCTTATGAATCCCAACAATCGATTAACAGTGAACCKTTTTCTGTTGGTGATTCGTTGAAAAAAGTAGAAAAAGCCTGGGGTCCACCAGAAGATCTAAGTACCGTTGCAGCCAATTATTGGAGCCGTAATGTTCGATTCCTCTATGACGATTCAACAGGTAGAAAAACGATTACCGGCATTGATGATTTTGATCCTCAGTTGCAAACCATTCATTTATCTGAGTTGAAGGGATTGATTGGTAAACCTGTAAGTGAAGAGGAGCAAGAGGGAATGTACTATGTCACCTATACTGATAACAAAAATTATAAAGTTGTTTTCGTGTTTGAAAGCGCCTGGATTAACCCCGATCCAAAATTGTATATGTATACGCTTGAATTGGCGGATTAATCATGTAAATAATAAGTAACAATCCACATAAGGAATCGTCTCTGTAATTCATAGGGGACGATTCTTTTACTTAGAGCAAAAAAATCATGTTGTTTAAGACAAGATCGGCACTTATTCTTACGCAACCAACGGGTCAGGTTAAACTCAACAAAAAAAGTGGAAGGTAAATCCAATTAATAGTCTTTTTATGTTAAAGTTGCAATGTGCTAAGAAATAGATTTAATTATGGAACGATATACAGGGAGGAATGGGACAATGGAAAATAAATGGCCAAAAGAAATGAAAGTAGCGCAAATCCGAGTTGCACGTCCTACTGATCAACTAAAAAAGGTTGTAAACTTCTATTGTGAGGGATTAGGCTTGAAAAAAATCGGTTCTTTTGAAGGACACGAGGGATATGACGGTATTATGATTGGGCTTCCCAATTCAAACTATCATTTAGAGTTTACTCAACATAAAGATGGGAGTCCTTGTCCTGCTCCAACAAAGGATAATCTGCTTGTCCTCTATATTCCTGAAAGTAAAACCATTGAAGAAATCACAAATAGATTGAAAGGTATGGGTTATGATTCAGTATCTCCAGAAAATCCATATTGGGAAAAATCAGGTGTTACAATTGAAGATCCAGATGGGTGGAGAATTGTATTAATGAATTCGCCCGGCATAGGAAATTAAAATAATAACTGCAAATAAAAAGGAAGGTTATCTGAGCATGTCACTAAAAGGATTACATCTTTTCCTCATTCAACCAACGGGTGCGATTCTTTAATAGGAATCGCTTTTCTTATACTAACAGGTGCTAGTTCTATAGAAGACCACAATAAGTAGTCTCTTATATTTGTTCAAAAATCAACAGCATTACTGTCTAACAAAGCCTAAAATAAAAATAGCCTCAACTCCTTAAAGGAATTGAGGCTTGTACTAATATTTATCATTTGAGCAGGAAAGTATGCTTTCTTCCTGTTCCATTAAAGTATGTTAAATAATACGAGTTGTAACGATGCCTGTGATTTGTTTGATTTTTTCCTCTAAACCAGGAATGATATCGCCGTTTACTTCACCGTCAATGTCAATCATCGTATACGCGTATCCCCCACGGCTTCTGTTAACCATGTCAGCGATGTTCAAATTATAGTCTGATATAGCCAGTGTGATCTGCCCAACCATGTTTGGAACGTTTTCGTGGAAAGTTGCCACACGACGCTTTCCTGTATAAGGAAGGGAAGTGTTTGGAAAATTCACTGAGTTTTTGATGTTCCCTGTTTCTAAGAACAATTTCACTTGACGAGCTGCCATAATAGCACAGTTTTCCTCTGATTCTTGCGTAGAGGCACCAAGATGTGGGATTGGAACTACATTTTTCATTTTCAATACATTTTCATTCGGGAAGTCTGTAATAAACCTGCCAACTTTCCCGCTTTCAAGTGCAGCTTCCATATCCGTTTCATTCACAAGCTCACCACGTGAGAAATTCAAAATATGTACGCCCGGTTTCATGATGCTAAATGTTTCTTGGTTAAACATTCCTCTTGTGTCATCAGTTAATGGCACGTGTACAGTAATATAATCAGATTCAGCAAACAACTGTTCAATCGTCATAGCGCGCTGTACATTGCGGGACAAGTTCCAAGCTGTATCGACAGAGATGAACGGGTCAAATCCAATCACATCCATGTCTAAACCTAGTGCATCATTCGCTACAAGCGCACCGATCGCTCCTAAACCGATTACACCAAGAGTTTTTCCCTTGATTTCTTTTCCAACAAATTGTTTCTTTCCTGCTTCTACAAGCTTTGGAACTTGTTCTCCTTCACCCTCTAACGTCTTTGTCCAGGCCACACCGGCAAAAAGGTTACGAGATGAAGCCATTAAAGAGGTTAGTACCATTTCTTTTACAGCGTTAGCGTTAGCACCAGGGGTATTAAAAACAACAATTCCTTGCTCTGTGCATTTGTCGACGGGAATATTATTGACACCCGCTCCGGCCCTTGCGATTGCTTTTAAATTATCGCCTAATTCTAATGCATGCATGTTAAAGCTACGAAGAACAACAGCATCAGGATTTTCACTGTCATTGTCGATAGTAAAGTTATCCTTATTGAATACATTTAACCCGCTTTCAGCAATATTATTTAAGGTTTTGATTGTTTTCAGTTTTTCTAAAATTAATGTGCTCATATTATTTCTCCTCTTTTAATTTATGATAGTTTTTAAATTCCTAAATTAATTAACAAGATGTTAAGCAAGCTACTAATCAAATTTCATAAAAATCTGTGTATTCTCTAATAATGGATTTAAGTCTTCACTATCCTCTCCTAATAAACAGAAAGAGGCAAGGGATAATTTCCCTTACCTCTGCCCAGGCGAACGGCTACGACACTATATGCTCCCTCACGGTTATCCGCGTTTCGCCAGTCACACATAGTCTTTTAAATTAATTATATTTTATCAAATTCTCCATCAACCTTCAACTACAATTTTAAAAGGTTATCCTATTTCAGTTCCTTTGACAGAATTATTTAGTAGAATTCCCCATTACTCAGTCCCCTCAGCAAAAGAATATTCTTCTAATAGATGTTCTTCTGTTAGTTCAATATTTATCTTTAGTTCTTGTATTGGAAGGGTTAAACCCTTAAGCAGGTTTAATAGCTTTTTCCATATCTTGCTGACGCCAGTACTCTTCAATTTCTTCTAAAGTTTTCCCTTTGGTTTCTGGTGTTTTATAGTGAATAAATACGCAAGCAACTATTGATAATACYGCGTATATTAAGAAGACATTATTTCCAATGACACTTAACAATGGCGGGAAAGTATACGAAAAAAGAAAATTCAATGTGTACTGTAAAAATGTAATGACYCCCATTCCGATCGCTCTTGCTTGCAAAGGTAACACTTCAGGTATGAATAGCCAGAATACAGGACCTAGACCGATTCCAAACGCGAATACATATAARAACACACAAACCATACTAAATATCGTAAAATCTGAAAATAGTGCTAAACCGATTARTGGTAGGACCTGCCCGCCAATACTATAGATTAATAATGTTTTTCTTCCCAGTTTATCAACAATGAATARCGATATWGCCGTGGAAATAACTAAGGCGGTACCTATCCCGAAGTTGGCTATATTCGATCCGCTCCACCCGTTAATTTCCACTCCTTCAAAGATGATTGGAGCAAAGTATACTACAGCATTAATCCCAGTGAAGACCTGAAAAAACGTTAATATGAAGTTCATATTTAGAATCTTTTTATACTGGCCAACTAAATGTTTGAATCCGACAGTTTGCTGTTTTAGTGAATAATTAATATCGCTTATTTCATCTTCCACTTCTTTCTTCGATCCTCTTAGTTTCATTAATACTTTTCTTGCMCGTTCTTCTTTTCCTGCAGTCATTAGCCAACGTGGACTTTCGGGTGAGATTAGCATCCCAATCGTAAAGATTGCAGCAGGAATAATACCTATTCCTAGCATGATTCTCCAAGAACCACTAGCAGAAAAGGAAGCTCCTACAATGTAAGCACTTAAAATTCCGACATTTACACTTAATTGATATAATGCACCAATTAATCCTCTGATTTTAGGTGGAGCTAATTCAACCAGATATATCAACGAACACATATTGGCTATTCCACATCCGATTCCAAGGATAAATCGCGATCCTATTAAAACGCTTACATTAGTAGCGAAGGCACAGCCAATAGACCCAACAATAAACGTAATGCCTGCTCCTATTAAGAGCGATTTCCTTCCTAATACTTTAGATAAGGAGGTTGAAAGAACAATAGCAGGCAATGCTCCTAAAAGAAGGAAACTTACAATCAATCCTTGGCCGGCCGGGCTTAATCCAAATTCCTCGGTAATAAAGGGAATCGCTGGTGAAATGGCACCAGAATCAAAACCATATAAAAGTCCAGCCAAGCCACCAAAAATCGCATAAACATACATAATATTCGGAATTTTTTGCAAATAACTCACTCCTTTTAGATTCACTAATTAAAGTACACCTTTTTTCAATATAAGATTCGCATACTGTGCACGTTCACTTGTAGCGATAATGGCATATGCCGCCTTACTTCTTTCGTAAAAATCCATTCTTTCGATTTTTTCTATTTGGACAGGAAAGTCGCTCGTTTTTTTTATTATATCTTCATAGGTCTGCCAGATTACAGGGTTTTTTTCATCACCTTGAACAGGATTCATCAGCATGACTGGAAACGTAACATACGTATCTAGTGGRAAAAATTCTAATATGGCCCGTAAAAAATCAGCAACGCCATGTCCATGACCATTGATTATCCGGTTGGAATGACTTGCAGCCGGATAGTTTCCGTCTRCAAGTACAATCTCATCACCGTGCCCCATCTCCATCATAACTTTCATCAATTCTGGAGAAATAATAGGCGGGATTCCTTTAAGCATTAGTCAAAACCTTTTCACTTTCTTGAACAAATTTGTTCGTTAGTGTTCCAAGCTTTTCGATTTCAACAGTGACCACATCTCCTGGCTGAATATAAACGCGCTGATCAGCCGGTAAGCCTAATACGACTCCTTCAGGTGTACCTGTTAAAATAAGATCTCCCGGCTCTAACGTCATGTGCTGGGAAATATAACTTACGATTTCTGCACATGAAAAGATCATATCGGAAGTATTAGAATTTTGTCTTATTTCATTATTTACGTACGTTTTTAAATTAAGGTTGTTTGGATCTCCTACTTCGTCCGCTGTCACTAAGAAAGGTCCTACTGGACTAAAATCATCACAAGTTTTTCCAAGTAGCCACTGCTGTGTTCTCATTTGCAGATCTCTTGCAGACAAATCATTGACTGTACAATAACCAAAAACATGAGAAAGAGCAGCTTCTTGTGTTACGTTTTTTGTCTTTTTGCCAATTACAATTCCCAGTTCAACCTCATAGTCCAGTTCATTCGTTACATTTGGTATAACAATTTCACTTTGATGACCTGTTAACGTATTATCAAATTTGTTAAACAAGATAGGCACTTCAGGATACGGTGCATTGGTTTCATCTGCGTGTCTTCTGTAATTCAATCCGACGCAAATGATTTTRTGAGGTTTTGTAACACTAGGACCGTATATAAGCCCTTCCTCTTCAATAGCGACTGCACTTCCATTTGTGACAGCTTCATTAACCTTTATTTCAAAATCTTTTAGTTCGGATTGATTGAATTCAATTACTTGCATCACATCTGTTACTATATTGTTCCATTCATTCTTCTTAGCAGTTTCTTCGATATCTATTAAGTTATTCTCAATCTGAACAGCCAGTTTCTGATTTTCACCTTTTATAAAAGTAGCTAGTTTCATAGTTTCATTCTCCTTTTATGCATTTTTTCCAAAAACAACTCCGCCATCAATATATAAAGGCGATCCCATCATGAACGTAGACTCATCTGAGGCTAGAAATAGTGCAGCCTTTGCCACATCACTAGGTCTTCCTAATTCTCCGCTTAACTGTCTTTTCTTGATCGTTCCGATTGCGATTTCAGGATCGTCATATGAATTTTTCAAATAATCTTCAACAAATGGAGTTAAGATGGTGCCCGGCAATAAAGCATTTACTCGAATATTATAAGGGGCATAGTCCACTTGCATAGCTTTTGTCAGAGCAAGTACAGCGCCTTTCGTTGCTGAGTATGCGGCACGTTTAACTAGACCCATTTCCGCAGCGCAAGACGACATATTAATGACTACTCCACTTTTTTGTTCCATCATATAAGGAAGCGTGTATTTAGAGGGTAAATAAACCCCCTTCACATTTACACTCATAATTCGGTCCCAGACATCTGGCTCTACTTCGTCTACTCTACCCACATTGCTGATTCCTGCATTGTTGAATAGAATATCTATTTTTTTATACGTCTCAATAATCTGATGTATGGCAGATTGAACCGCTTCAGGATTCGTCACATCTACTTCGTAAAATGCTGCTTTTCCGCCATTTTCTTCTATTTCAGAAACTGTTCCTTGCCCATTTTCAGCATGAATGTCTGTGATGATAACAAATGCGCCTTCTTTTGCGAATAAACGGGCTGATTCCTTGCCGATACCGCTTCCACCGCCAGTGATAACTGCTATCTTGTTGAGTAGTCTCATAATATTACCTCCTGTTCATGATTCATATGATCTTCAGGCTGCGCCACTTTAACCGTTAATCCGCCATCTACCATTTACAGATGCCCATTGATTTGCACGGCTTCATCAGAGGCTAAAAAGAAAACAGAATCACCAATTTGTTTTTCTGTACCAAGTCTCTTCATTGGATTCACTTCAATCTCTTTTGCTAGAATTTGAGGATCTGCCAAATATTCATCRCACATATCCGTTGYAACGGTGCTCGGTC
>NZ_JBFUIB010000169.1:0-7367 GCF_056402095.1 Peribacillus sp. P4_C12 | reverse complement strand
ATCAAAAATAGGTTGCATCCAAGGTCTAAGCTTCTCCTCTTTTTCCCCGGGTAAATAACCAATATCTTTACCGACCGGAACAATAGGCCTAGCTACTAGAAGCTTCTTATATTGAGATAAATCTTCTGTTTGCATCAATCCTGTTGCCAATGCCAATAGCGTTTTTCCTGTCCCAGCCTTACCAATAAGCGTCACAAGCTGAATGTCAGAACGAAGTAACAAATCAAGGGCCATCGTCTGTTGAACGTTCCTCGGCTTAATTCCCCAAATATGTTCTCCTTCATACATTAGTTTCTTAACATATCTGCAGTTCTCATCTACAATCCCAATCGCTGAGGCTGAACTTCCCAATGTATCCTTCATCAGCAAGAATTGATTAGGGTAGTATAAATCTTTTGTCAGTTCTTCAAGCTTAAGATGACTTTTTTCATAAAACTTATTCAGATTGTCAATCGACACAAAAACTTCTTTATGCCCTCCATATATATGGTCCATTTCA
The DNA here is from genome assembly GCF_056402095.1 of Peribacillus sp. P4_C12. Classification (NCBI taxonomy): domain Bacteria; kingdom Bacillati; phylum Bacillota; class Bacilli; order Caryophanales; family Bacillaceae; genus Peribacillus; species Peribacillus sp. P4_C12. The sequence goes on along the minus strand of NZ_JBFUIB010000169.1, from coordinate 6,868 downwards.
ACAACACGATCATTTAAAAAATCCTCTGCCTCAAGCCCTATCGCATCAGCTTTTACACGCACTAGAGTATCTTTACTGACAAGAATGACCGTCTTCCCATCTTCCTTTGTTTCTTCCTCTAAAGATAAATTTTTTGCAACTGCTAATATTCGATTATCATTTGTTTTCTCCACGAAAATTTCCTGAAGTTTATGAAATGAACGATGATTAAGTTCAATTCTTAAGCTACCTCCATTATGAAGCTGAATGCTTTGATGAAGCTTTCCTTTTTCACGAAAACTATCGATCAATTTTGATACCTGCCTGGCATTTCTTCCAATTTCATCCATATATCTTTTTTTCGAATCCAATTCTTCTAAAACAACTGCTGGAATGACTACTTCATTATCTTCGAATGAGTAAATCGCATACGGATCCTGCAACAGGACATTCGTATCTAAAACATAGATTTTTTTCCCCAATATGACGCCTCCTGCCTGCTCTTTATCGGATATGTCTTACCATTGACTGCACTCAGCAGTTATGTAGCGGACGAGACTGTTGATAAAATATATGTTCCTTTGCATAAAGATAGAAGAACATTTACAGACTATAAAGAAAACTTCCTGCAAAGTGAGCTTTGATCATATGGAACACAGCAGGTTTACTGCAATTTATGCATCAGACTTAGTTGGAGTGGACAGGCTGTAATTAACGGAAAGGTAATTTCCTAAAAGGAGGATGGACATTTGCGGAAACTTATTTTAGCTCTTGCTACTGTTCTGTTAATGACAGGCTGCTCGATGAATAATAATAATGAAGAGTCACAAGATAACACAAAAAGTAATCTAACTAAAGTTAATAATTCGTCTGTTCAGGAAACGGATAGAAAAACTGGTCAGCAAACAGCAAAAAGACTCACTGGTCTGGCTAAATCTATTCCCGAGGTGAACGATGCCACTGCAGTCGTACTTGGCAAATATGCCATAGTCGGAATTGATATTGACCAAGACATTGAACGTTCACAGGTAGGAACGATTAAATACTCGGTTGGTGAAAGCTTAAAACATGATCCAAACGGAGCAAATGCTATCATCGTCGCTGATCCTGATATAAATGAACGAATTAGGGAGGTGGCTAAGGATATTAACAACGGTAAACCTGTAAGAGGAATACTAAATGAACTGGCTGACATCACAAGTCGAGTCATTCCTGAGGTTCCAGGTGATATTTTAACCCCAACACCCACAAAAGTCATTGAAAACGAAAAGGGTAAACTTAATAATAACAAGGAAAGAAAACAGCTTGATGAGGAGCAAAATGATCAATCTAATCACTATAAAGAGTAAATAACCCCAGCCCGAAGAGACCTTCGGGTTTTTGTCTTTTATACAGTCATAACCTTAATAATGATTAGTCACTCACATGTAAGTTTCACTTTATCCTCGTTTTACCATAAAAATATTGGTATACTTAAAAGCATATTGAAATTGAAGTGAGGTTCAAATAATATGAAGGTTAAATGTGTAATATGTGATCAAATTGAATCTATACCAGACGATAGTCCAGAAGCAAAGAAACTTCGTAACCGTCCTATACATACCTATATGTGCAATACATGCAATCAACGCATAGAAGAGCGTACAAACGAACGGATTGCCACCGGGAATTTCCGTCTTTACCGCACTATCAAAAATGAAGATGAATGGTAAAACATTAAAAAAGGTCTGTTTGATTGGCCTGATTAATGGGATCATGCTCGGCTTCTTAATGAAGTGGATGGAAATGTATTCAGGAAAACAAGTGTATCAGCTTTTATTAAATGTAGATTTCCTTCCAGTAATCGGGGCAATCCCCTGGAGTGAGGCAACGTTGTTCCTTTTCCATCTCCTTGTCTCACTTACAATTACTTTTAGTTATGTATATATCCTTCATACTTGGAGCATATTTCGCAAATGGAAAACATACACACTTGCTATTTGCATCATCACTCCTGCGATCCTGCTTTATTTTCCATTATCCTTTCTTTCACAAACGGAAGTTACCCATCCATTCGATCTGCTGCTTTCTTTTTGTGGTCTCTCTTACATCTTATTTACGCGATATTTCTTCCAAAAGCAATATAAAAAGAACCGTGCGAAATTCGCACGGTTCTTTTTATCATCACTCGATATTTTTATACTTATCTGGTTCTAGTTGTATTTGATCCAACATAATATCAATCAATTCAATAGGAAAACGTTGCTTTTTCATTTCGTCTCCTATTAGAAACTCAACGAAATAAAAAGGTTCTATTTTTGAAACGGAATCAATGATTACTTGATGATCATTTTTCAGCATCTGCATGAAAAACATTTCTGTTTCGCGCGCAGCTGAATCATCAGGTCTTGCATCACAGACAACTCTAATCGTCAACCAATTGTATAAAGCATCTTGTAATGATTTCATCATCTTATGCCTGTTCTTCTTTTCTCGAATTATGAAGACGAATTCTATAAATCCCTAGAACAAGCGATGCGATGACTAATGCTTCCCCCATTGGCAGAAACACTGCAAAGAAAGAAAGAAGGGTACACCCAAGTGCCATTACCGCGTAAATAATCACATTTTTTAGCAAAGGTAACTTTTTGGCAAAACCTAGCTGATAGACAAGGATGCATAATCCAAAAATCGTTAAATATAAATACCACATTCCTGCTTCAGGATTTTCATCCACTCTGTACAAAGCTGCAAAAAATGATAATCGCTCTTGGATATCCAATCTTTTCTCCTCCTCTTGCTATTTATTTTTCTTCAACAGCAACTTTTTTTCTTTTAGCTGCTCTCTCACGTTCGTTTTTATCAAGAATCTTTTTACGAAGACGGATTGATTCCGGAGTTACTTCACAGTACTCATCGTCGTTCAAATACTCTAGAGCTTCTTCTAGAGACATAATTCTTGGTTTTTTCATTGAAGAAGTTTGGTCTTTATTAGCTGAACGCATATTTGTCATTTGTTTCGCTTTTACGATATTAACAGTCAAATCGCTATCACGGTTATGTTCTCCGACAATCATACCTTCATAAATATCCGTACCTGGCTCAACGAAAATAACACCGCGGTCTTCTACTTGCATCGTACCATATTGTGTAGTTTTTCCAGATTCCATTGATACAAGTACACCTTGACGTCTTCCACCGACTTGACCTTGGGCCATTGGTTGGTAGCTGTCAAATGAGTGGTTCATGATACCATAACCACGTGTAATTGTTAAGAACTCAGTAGAATAACCAATAAGTCCACGAGCTGGGATCGTGAATAGTAAACGAACTTGACCACTTCCGCTATTAATCATATCTAACAATTCGCCTTTACGAGCTCCCATGGATTCCATGATAGAACCAGTGTGCTCTTCAGGTACATCGATTTGAACACGTTCAACTGGCTCACAACGTACTCCATCAATCAAACGAACGATAACTTCAGGTTTAGAAACTTGCAGTTCATAACCTTCACGTCTCATGTTTTCAATTAAGATAGAAAGGTGAAGCTCTCCACGACCTGAAACAATCCAGACATCTGGAGAATCTGTATTTTCAACTCTTAAGCTAACATCAGTTTGCAATTGGCTTTTCAAACGCTCTTCAATTTTACGAGCTGTTACGAATTTACCTTCACGGCCTGCGAATGGGCTGTTGTTTACAAGGAAAGTCATTTGTAATGTTGGCTCATCGATACGTAGAATTGGAAGGGCATCAGGATGTTCAATAGGACAAACTGTTTCCCCAACGTTAATATCTTCCATACCGGAAACAGCGATTAAATCACCGGCAACAGCTTCTTGGATTTCAACTTTTTTCAAGCCAATATAACCAAAGATTTTCGTTACACGGAATTGCTTAACCGATCCATCAAGTTTCATTAATGAAACTTGTTGACCTACATGCATTTTCCCACGGAATACACGGCCAACACCAATACGTCCTACATAATCATTGTAATCAAGTAAAGCCACTTGGAATTGAAGTGGTTCATCAGTGTTATCAATTGGTGCAGGGATCGTTTCGACGATTGTTTCGAATAATGGGGTCATGTCTTTTTCTTGTTTGGTAGGATCTGAATCCAAGCTTGCTGTACCAGCAATACCTGAAGTAAAGACAACAGGGAATTCTAATTGTTCTTCTTCAGCTCCAAGTTCGATGAATAAGTCAATTACTTCGTCCACAACTTCGTTTGGACGGGCAGAGTCTTTATCAATTTTATTCACGACAACGATTGGCGTTATTTTTTGTTCCAATGCTTTTTTCAACACGAAACGAGTTTGCGGCATACATCCTTCATATGCATCAACAACAAGTAAAACACCATCAACCATTTTCATGATCCGTTCTACTTCACCACCAAAGTCGGCATGACCAGGTGTATCCAAAATATTTATTCTTGTATCTTGGTATTGAACTGCTGTATTTTTCGCAAGAATCGTAATTCCGCGTTCTTTTTCAATAGCATTAGAATCCATCGCACGTTCTTCCACATGTTCATTTTCACGAAATGTACCAGATTGCTTAAGCAACTGATCCACTAAAGTTGTTTTACCATGGTCAACGTGGGCAATGATGGCTATATTACGAATATTTTCTCTTAATTTCAAAAAATTCACTCCTAAAAAAGTTTGTGTATAACGTATCACTAGTATTAACTTACATATTATATCACAAACATAGTAGAAACAAATACAGAAATTATGTACAATAGATATATTAGGGGTGATATTAATGAATATTAAATGGAATTTCTTAATATTAGCGATACTAGCAGCATCAAGTATTGGCTCTATAGGCATCTTTATTGCTGAAAAAAGCTTACTTGGAATCTTAGCTGCAATCGTTGTACTTTGCGGGATTATGGGGTTTGGCTTCACTCAAAAGAAAAAATTACGCGAAGCAGGAAAGTTATAATATAAAAAACTCGCTGTAAACAGCGAGTTTTTTTTTGCTAATTTTTTCAAGTGAAATATATTCTCTACTCCACTAAGTCTTTAGTCTTACTTTACCCATTTTAATATCCTTTTTGAACATTACCAATGACTTAGGTCAGGGGTATTAAAGGCTAGTATTACCTGTTAAATATTTCTCAAAAACCTCTTTGTGCATTCCAGGCTTAGAGACAAATAATGAATCTCCCTCTAAAAAATCCAATTTTTTATCAGTTATATTGCTTACTTCTCCGCCCACTTCCTCAACCAGTAAAACTCCACCGGCAAAGTCCCAAGGCATAAGCCGCATAGTTATATAAGCATCTAGCCTGCCTGCTGCCACGTATGCTAACTCCAATGCTGCTGAGCCATATGAACGGGTCCCGCGCGCATCCCGCACAAGCGGGGCTAGAAGACTCGGATCAATCCGGCGATTTTCCGTTACCCAGCTTGCATTCATGGAAAGGATGGCTTTGCTAACCGATACCTCTTTCAGCGGAGAGAGTCTTTGATCGTTCATAAATGCCCCCTCCCCTTTAATTACATGGTACAGTTCATCATTTACGACATCATAAACCATACCAATTTTCCCGATACCATCCTCATAGATCCCAAGAGAAATCGCAAAATTTCGCTGTTGATGAATAAAGTTCAATGTTCCATCAATTGGATCAAGAATCCACACCGTTCCTTTTAAATCTTTTATCTCATTACCCATTCCCTCTTCCCCAAATATACGATGTTCGGGAAAAGTTTCGGTAATTTTATCGCAAAAAAACGTTTCTATTGCCTTATCCATATTGGTAACCAAATCATTAGGATTCGTTTTAATTTCAATATTCAGCTTGGTTTCAAAGGACGCTCTCAGCTTCGACCCTGCTTCTTTCATCCATAATTTCGCATATGTATCCATTTCCTTAACCGATGCCATTATAATATCCCCGTCCTTTGTAATCAGAAACTACACTAACATGCTCTACTAAAGATTAAAGCAAATATATCAAGTCTTCAAGTTTTTAACATCATAAATTTACCAATTTTTATAATACCTTTGAATAATAAGGGTTATTTAATTCACGATTCTTCACTCCATTTAAGCTTATAAGCTAATTATCCTCATGCATAAAAATTTTTTTGTATACTTTTGATAATTTTTTTCCTAATTAACAGGAAAGTAGTCCATTTTAAAAATCAAAGACCAGCTTTTACTACTATTTTGTTCATTTAACGAAAAACGGACACATTATTTTTTATAAAATAAGTGTCCGTTCATCATCTATAATAGAATTTCTTGTATTGAATTTGATTCATTTCCTTCATTAATTCTCCTTCACGATCTCTGCAGCTTTATCATTTTACAAGGCTTTAAGTTTTAGCAATTCTAAGCGGATACGCTCAAGCCTTTGCTTGCATTGTGACCTCTTTTGATCATTCTCTTCACTAATTGCTTCAAAAAGGGTTGCTAATTCATAGTCCATTTCCATTCTTAACACTGCAGCTCTATGTCTTTCAACTTCTTTAGCTTTTAATGCTTGGTTCATGACTTGTTTCATAATTAACATTCTCCCTTCGTCAATTAACTTAATTTTCTGAATTTATTTTTATTTTATCATATGTCTTCCTACCACAAATAGCAACTAATTTGTTCTTTTAACTTAAAGGAATTTTTCGATAATGAACTAAATCCTTATTTTTTAATTATTACTTTTACTTATGCTACAATATGTGCAGATATTACAGTGGGAGAGATGATAATGAATATAGCAAGTTTTTCAGCTGATGATTTTAACGTTTTTAAAATTGATGGATTGGAACCGCGAATGGATGCTTTAAAAGAGCAGATCCAACCCAAGCTACAAGCACTTGGAGAGCACTTTTCACAACAATTATCTGTGATGACCGGTGAAGAGATGTTCCCTCATGTTGCTAAGCTC
>NZ_JBFUIB010000168.1:0-7398 GCF_056402095.1 Peribacillus sp. P4_C12 | reverse complement strand
TCCCTAAACAGAGTGATTCCTTTCATTTACGTATGGGTTTTTAATAAGTTTCATTTATTTGTTATAATTTAAGGGATTAAGATAGAAAGTAGTGATAAAAGTGAACATAGCAAAATTGATGGACATGCAGGCGGCCTTAGATAAGCATATAGAGACAAAGCACGATCTGGGTGCAGAAAACTTGGTCGAGCGGAAGACTCTTGCTCTTTTAGTGGAGCTTGGGGAGCTGGCTAACGAAACGAGATGTTTTAAATTCTGGAGTCTTAAAGGTCCTTCGGATAAAGAAACGATTTTGGCTGAATACGTGGATGGCATTCACTTTATTTTGTCACTTGGGATTGAAAAGAGTTTTGTACCAAAAGTTCCATCGGCTTTCAAAATGGGTCATGTTGATTTAACGGCTCAATTCACTTTGATATACGGGTACATCAACGAGTTTCGTGTGCAATTAACAGAGTCCGCGTTTCAAAAGGTTTTTGCTGAATATCTACATTTAGGGGAGTTGCTAGGATTTTCCGCAGAGGATGTGGAAAATGCATACGTCACCAAAAATGAAGTGAATTACGAAAGACAAAAACAAGGCTATTAATTGTTTGTGCAACCGATATTTTGTATAATTATTCTTGTAGTGTAAAAAAGAGGGAGGTAAATGCATGGCTCAATTGGATGAAACATTAAGGATGCTGAAAGATTTAACGGATGCTAAAGGCATTGCTGGAAATGAAAGTGAAGTAAGAAAAGTAATGGCTGAATACATAACCCCTTTCGCGGATGAAATATCGACTGATGGTTTGGGAAGTTTGATCGCTATGAAAACAGGTGATGAAAACGGTCCGAAAATCGTCGTTACTGGACATTTGGATGAAGTTGGTTTCATGATAACTCAAATTGATGATAAAGGATTTTTGCGTTTTCAGCCGGTAGGAGGCTGGTGGTCACAGGTGATGCTCGCTCAACGCGTGACGATCGTCACAAATAAAGGCGATGTAACTGGGGTTATCGGTTCAAAGCCGCCACATATTTTATCAGCAGAAGCGAGGAAAAAGCCGGTTGAGATTAAAGATATGTTTATTGACATTGGTGCAACTAGCAAGGAAGAAGTAAAGGAATGGGGCGTTAAGCCGGGCGATATGGTAGTACCGTATTTTGAATTCACAGTCATGAATAATGAAAAAATGTTGCTTGCTAAAGCTTGGGACAACCGAATTGGCTGTGCAATCGCTATTGACGTCCTTAAACAGTTGAAAGATAGCGACCATCCGAATGTTGTATACGGGATTGGTGCAGTTCAAGAAGAGGTTGGTCTGCGTGGCTCTAAAACATCAACGTTCAAAATTAAGCCGGATATTGGTTTTGCCGTTGATGTCGGTATAGCTGGTGATACACCAGGTGTAACTGATAAAGAAGCGATGAGTAAAATGGGTGAAGGTCCGCAAATCGTTATATATGATGCATCGATGGTAGCTCATAAAGGACTGCGGGATTTCGTTACCAACACGGCTGACGAAATGAACATTCCTTATCAATATGAATCGATTCCAGGCGGTGGAACGGATGCAGGTTCCATTCACTTAACAGCAAATGGAGTTCCTGCACTGGCAATTACGATTGCAACACGCTACATTCATTCACATGCGGCAATGCTTCATCGTGATGATTATGAAAATGCAGTTAAACTAATTGTCGAAGTGATCAAACGCTTAGACCGTGAAGCAGTGGACCGTATTATTTACGAATAACATAGAGAAATTTAGAAAAGGAGAGGCTCCTTTAAAGGGCCTCTCCTTTTTCATTGATAGTTACTTATCCTCGACAATTATATAGACGGCTTTAATTGGACCATGAACGCCAACGACAAGGTCCATTTCGATATCAGCGGAATTGCTCGGTCCGGTTATGAAATTAATGCAGGAAGGAACGACTTCACCGCGATTAACTTTAGAACGAATGGCCGCTGCAGCTTGTGTCATTCGCGGAACGATGGTGCTCTTTGGGATAATGGAAACATGACAAGCGGGCAGGAAGCTGATGGAACGGCCATGGTTCTTACTGCTAAATAAGACGACGGTCGCTGATTCCGCAAGTKTTATTTCACTGAATGTGATTCCGATATTAGCACTTTCTGCCAGTTCGATATTTTTTTTCCCTGCTTGATGGTCCCAAACGTGGACACCTTTTTCATTCAGCACATCAACTAACTGATAGTCAGAGAATCGATCATCTTTTGGAATGATTAATTGTCCATTTCCAAGTTCCTCAATCACCTGTTTTAAAAGGTGTGCAACTTGCTTTGAGTCGGTAAGGTGAAACTGCGTATGGACCCGTTTGCACTGTTCCTGTAATTCGTTGACAAGATCATCTGGTGTCGCATGTTTCAGAACCTCGAATTGGGGAGCGTGCTTCCAAACAGGACGGGTTATGCCTTTGGTTATAGGAGCTCTTCCTAGGTTTTTGGCAATTTTATTTAAAAACGTGCCTTCATTTTGGATAGTTCCAGTCATGATGGTTTCCCTCCTGTCTCGCGATTTTTAAACCAGTCCCTAAAGCTTTCTTTACTAGGAGCTGGGAATTCACGGCTTTCGGTCCAGGTTTTAAGTGGTCCCGGTCCTTTTGAGATGATATCTCCCGTTTTAAAAGGGGACATAGCTGAAGGGGCCATTTTTGAACCAAACTTATAAAGCATTGGAGAAGCGGCGCCGATTCCGAATGCCTTCATAGCCATCTTTTCAGAGAAGGGAACCATTTTTTCCTTTTCTACGATGACTTCACGATGCTTTCTTAGCAGATCAYGCAGAGGGATTTTTACCGGACAGGCATCGGTACAAGCTGCACAAAGAGTTGATGCATAAGGTAGTTCTTTAAAATCATCATAGCCACCAAGTAATGGTGAAAGCACAGCGCCGATTGGACCCGGATAAATGGAACCATAGGAATGGCCGCCAACCTGGCGATAGACCGGGCAGACATTGATACAGGCTGCACAGCGAATGCATTGGAGAACAGATTGAAACTCAGTTCCTAAAATGGAAGAGCGTCCATTATCGACGATGACAAGGTGGAATTCCTCAGGTCYGTCGACATCCCCTTCATCACGTGGACCGGTAAGTGCGGTAATGTAGCTGGTCAATCTTTGACCGACCGCGCTTCTTGTCAATAAACTGACAAGAACTTCAAATTCATCGAATGTAGGTACAAGCCGTTCCATCCCCATCACGGTAATTTGCGTTTTTGGCAGGGCTGTGACTAAATCAGCATTTCCCTCATTCGTTACCAAACCAATCGAGCCAGTTTCTGCAATCGCAAAATTACAGCCGGTAATGCCAACATCCGCACTTAAGAAATCTTTCCGAAGAATACCCCGGACATGAGCGGTAAGCTCCTCCGGATTTTCGGTTTTCGTATAGGCAAGCTTCTCTTTAAAAACATCCCTTATTTGTTCTTTGTTTTTGTGGAGAGCAGGCGCGACGATATGGGAAGGCGGATCATGATCATCAACTTGTAAAATGTACTCACCGAGGTCTGTTTCAACGACATCAAGTCCAACAGCTTCAAGAGTAGCATTTAAATTGATTTCTTCCGTGACCATCGATTTTGATTTCACGACTTTTTTGGCCTTCTTTTTTACGATAACGTCCTTAATGTATCCGCTTGCTTCTTCAGCTGTTTCAGCAAAAAAGACATGACCTCCTCGTTTCGAAACATTTTCTGCAAGCTGGTGCAAATAGAAATCAAGGTTGCTAAGCACATGCTGTCGGATTTCTTCCCCAAGGGACCGCCAATCCTCCCAGCTTCCCAACTCATCAACGGCAGTCAGCCGCCGTCCGTGTAATCGTTCTTGGGCACTCGATACCGCCAGTCGCATAAAATCATTATGTATTCCTTCATCCACTCGGTCTTTAAACTTGGCAGAGCTGGTTTTCATAGCCATGTTTTATCCCTCCTCGCTTTCTTTAAATACTATTCAATACTTCGGCAATATGTAGAACTTTAATAGGTTGACCTTTACGTTGGATACGTCCGCCGATATTCATTAAACAGCCTGCATCGCCGCCAATTAAAAAGTCGGCTCCGGTATCTTCAATATTGCAGACTTTTTCCTCGACCATTTGTCCGGATATATCACCCATCTTAACTGAAAAGGTTCCCCCGAATCCGCAACAATTTTGAGCGTCCGGAAGAGGTGTCATTTCCAGTCCTTTAACATGGCTTAACAAAATGGCAGGGGCTTCTTTCACTTTAAGCAGCCGAGTCATATGACAGGAAGTATGATAAGTCGCTTTTCCTTCAAATGTAGCGCCAACATCAGTTACCTTTAGAACGTTCACGATGAATTGGGTCAATTCATATGTTTTTGCCGCCAATGCAGCAGCCTTCGTTTCCCATTCAGCATCGCCTTTAAAAAGGACTGGATATTCTTTGAACATAGCCGCACAGGAACCTGAGGGGGTTACTATATATTCAGCATCCTCGAACGTTTGGATCATCTTTTTCATAGCTTCCTTTGATTCCTTTGTATACCCGCTATTGTATGCCGGCTGTCCACAACAAATCTGCGATTCTGGAAAATCAATCTCACAGCCTAATCTCTCGAGTAGTTCTACTGTTGCTTTTCCGACATTGGATTGAAACAAATCAACTAAACAAGTTGCAAAGAGAGTTACTTTCAATTTGGTCTCCTCCTTTTTTAAAATAGGTTAACAGGTCATCTGATGACTAGTAAATAGAAAAAGGAAATGGTTTAGAGAAAATACCAATTCCAGGATTATAAATGAAGAAATCGTTTTCAAAATAATATACCAATTTTCTCCTTGGTTGTATAGAGTATTTTTGAAATTTAATGAATAATCAAATATTTGTTTGCTGATTAGTGAGGATGACTTTATCTAATGATTCCTCAACGTTTTGAAGGTGAAAAAGCATAGCGTTGCGGGCTCCTGCTTCGTCTTGCGCCACAATCGCGTCATAAATCTTCGCATGCTGTTGGTAAAGTCGTTTAAGTGTCATTTCTTCGGAATATAGAGCAATTCGCCGAATATCACGCATCTTTTCCGTCATTAATTCTGAAACGTGATGCATCAGCGTAATGAGCAATTCATTTTGGGAAGCGTTTGCGACTGCGACATGGAAGGCTATATCAGCTTTATCACTCAGTTCTTCATCTTCAGTCACCTTTTCCATTTCAGAAAGCCTGAACTCAAGCTCAGCAAGATTTTCATTTGTTCGTTTCTTCGCAGCCACTTCAGCCGCCCCTGACTCAAGGATTTTCCGAACCTCTAGCAAATGCTTGATATTGTCCTTATCCATCAAAAGAGCAGCAGTTAATGGGAGGTTCATGATGCTAGGGTCAAATGTTTTAACAAATGTTCCTTCTCCTTGTTTGATTTCAATGAGTCCCATTGAACTTAATGCACTTAATGCTTCACGGATTGCCGGTCGTCCGACTTGGAAATTTTCTGCAAGCTGTTGAATGGAGTCTAATTGTTCACCTGGTTTCAGGGTGCCTGACCGAATCATTACATAAAGTTCTTCGCTGACTTCTTCATAAATTTTTTTCGGTTTAATTTTTTTATATACCAAGTAGTAAACACCTCTATTTTCTATGAGTTTCTCTGGTTAATATTATATAACACAAACGATCTTTCTCACTTGTCGAAGATTAAAAATCTAAAAAAAATCTTGATTTTATATTTTTTATCATTTAATTTAAATAAATACTCATCAAGTCATCTGATGACTTTGAATATTTAGATATGTAAGGGTTTTCACCTGATACATAATTTCTGAAATTTTAAAAAAATAAGCAAAAGGAGTCGAAATGAATGACATGGACACAAAACTTTACGCCGATTATCGATAATTTAGTCGTATCTTCCCTTGTAGCACTTATCCCAATTATTTACTTTTTCTGGGCTCTCACGATCAAGCGAATGAAAGGGTACATTGCTGGTCTTACGACGTTACTAGTGGCCCTTGCAGTTGCCGTTTTTGTGTATGGAATGCCAGCAGGAAAGGCCGTAATGTCTGCTTCGCAAGGGGCGGTGTACGGGCTACTGCCAATTGGATGGATTATTATCACTTCAGTATTTTTGTACAAAATGACAATTAAAAGCGGACAATTCAATATTATTCGATCTTCGGTTCTTTCGCTTACCGAAGACCGCCGCCTTCAGGCTTTATTGGTTGCGTTTTCTTTCGGGGCCTTTTTAGAAGGGGCTGCTGGATTTGGAGCACCGGTTGCGATTTCCGCAGCGCTTTTAGTAGGTCTTGGGTTTAACCCGCTATATGCAGCTGGCATTTGTTTAATTGCCAACACTGCTCCGGTCGCATTTGGGGCCGTTGGAATACCRATTATTGCTATGGAAGGGCCTACGGGGATTGCTGCCATGGAGATTTCAAAAATGGTCGGTCGCCAACTGCCATTCCTTTCAGCATTCATTCCTCTGTACCTTATTTTGATTATGACTGGGTGGAAACGATCGCTTGAGGTTATGCCAGCTATCTTGGTTTCTGGTCTATCCTTTGCAATTACCCAATACTTTAGCTCGAATTTTCTTGGACCGGAGTTACCGGATATCCTTTCTGCTCTAGTGTCACTTTTTGCTTTAGCAATCTTCCTAAAATTTTGGAAGCCTAAAACAATTTTCCGGTTTGCGTCTGAAGAAACGGCAGCAGCTGTTGAACCATTGGATGATTCAGTGGAAGTGGAAAAAAGGTATACGAAATGGCAAATATTCCATGCATGGTCACCATTCCTTTTGTTAACGCTTTTCATAACGATATGGGGGATGAATCCAATAAAACCTGCGCTCTCTGGACATTATGAAGGTGACAATATGTTACTGAGCGGCATCAATGAAATTGGAAAACTATTAACCTTCCAAATTGAAGTACCAAGTCTGCATAACGAGATTATCGGGAGCAATGGATTACCGATTGCCGCTTTCTTCAAAATAGAATTGCTCGGGGCAGCGGGTACAGCTATATTACTGGCTGCAATCGTTACGAAGTTTATTGCACACATCTCTACAAAAGTTTTCTTTAACACTTTTGCCGAAGCAATGAAAGAGTTGGCAAAACCAATCTTGATGATTTCGTCTGTTGTGGCTTTTGCGTACGTAACGAATGCTTCTGGCATGTCGACAACATTAGGAATGACACTTGCAAAATCAGGGGATTTGTTTCCGTTCTTTGCACCGGTTCTCGGTTGGCTAGGGGTGTTTATTACTGGATCCGATACATCTGCTAATCTCTTATTTGGCAGTCTTCAGAAAGTTACAGCACTTAAGGTAGAGATGGAACCGGTTCTGGCACTTGCGGCGAACTCATCCGGAGGGGTTACCGGTAAAATGATCTCGCCTCAATCGATTGCCATTGCTTGTGCTGCTGTAGGATTGGCAG